>SLPX01000184.1 GCA_007131745.1 Myxococcales bacterium | reverse complement strand
GGCAACGGGTCATCTCTGATATCGTGTGTTATTTTGACATGAATACGTCGGATTTGCGACGGTGCGGGGCGGCCGTCGGGATTTTTCAGGCGCTCGTTATCCATGACAAAGCCCTTGACCTGAGAAGGACAGTTCGGCCAATGCGTCTGGTCGAACAGGTCGTCCTCACCTGTTCGTTCAGCTCCATCTGTTCAGCGGTGCGATGGAGACGGATGGCCAGGGCGCTGGGTCTGGACCGGCAGTGGCGGCCACAAGGGGGCGCCATCTGGAAGGCGTTCCATTCGTCGATCGGGCGTATTACCTCGGCATTAATCCATTCAAGATCAGAGTGACACTTGACTGAAAAAACGCTATGACAGCATAAAGAAAACTCGGTAAGATGAAACATGGTTTTTCCGCGAGAGTATCAGGAGGACAAACAGATGGTGAAAAAATCCGAAACCAATTCGGATGAGCTTTCCAATGAGAAGTTCTCTTTGGATCGACAAGCCGGCGATCAATCAGAATCAGTTCCCGGTCAGCCTTCGGGGACCATTTCGAGGCGGCGGTTTCTGGGGGGCATGGGCGCGGTTGCGGTTGCAGCCGCGGTCGGCTGTGGGGGTGGTTCGCCTTCGGGAGATGACAAGGACGGAAGTCTCTACCCGGATGACGATGGGGGCGTGGATGTGGATGGAGGTCCTGATATTGCGGAGGATGGAGGTCCTGATATTGAGGCCGATGGAGGACCGAATGGCGAAGTTACACCCGATCTAGCCCCGCCGACTCTGCCTTATCCGGATTGGGAGATTGGCGACACGCCCAAGACGATCCACAACGGCATGACCACGGCGGAGATCAAGAACGAGTTGCGCACGGGCGGGCTGATCCACGCTGAGGCGGGCGTCTACGACTTCACCGATTGGGACAACGAGAGCGTCCAGAGCACGAACACAGCCGAAGACGGTGCAGCATCCCGCGCGCAAATCCAGCTTCGCGCCATCAAGATTATCGGCCTGGGCTCGGGCGCAGTATTCACCGGCCCGTTCGACATCGAGGCGTCACCATCTAGCGGCACCGCCTCCATCTTCGGTGATTTCCGCGGGCGCACCGTGCTCGAGAACATCACCTTTCGCAACTGGCGCTGTGTGCTGCGCGCTGGCTCCGCATTCAACACGGACGCGAACCAGAACGCAGATGGCGCGCAGATGAACACGACCCGCCCGCCGGCTATCGCTGTTATGGATTACGGCCTCGCCTGTGATGACGTTCGGGCCGAAAACTGCGGGCGGTTCTTCTATGCGCGGTCAAACGACGGCGCCGGAAACTACATCACCCATATCAGCAACGTATATTTGTTCAATTCGGTATTCACCAACACGTGGCAGGCGTTTGGCGCCCCGGTTCAGCGCCTCGGACAGTATTACGAGTTCTATAACTGCGTATTTGACCGCTGCGTTATGCCGCACGACACCGTTGCGCGGTGGCAGTTCCACAACGCAGGCGTTTGGCTGTGCTTTAACCAAACAAGCCTGAGCAACGATGACCCTGATGGCGGGTTTATTTACTTTGAGCACTGCTCGTGGAATGTCATCGGCTGCCTTAATCGCTCCTCCGGCGAGGCTGAGATGCAGTGCGTTCGCGTGACCGGCGCCATTCATCCGGTGGAGTTCAACTATTGCACGATCAAAAACCACGGTGTTCAGGGCTCGCCCGGCGATGAAACCTATTTCAACACCATGACCGATGATGGCGAAATCATCTATCTTAAAGTCAAGCAATCTCGGCTGTATCGTTCTGTCATCGAGACGGTTGCCGTCGCCGGCGAGAGCATGTGGTCCAACAAAGGGATGCTCTACGAGGCAGGTGATCCAGGCCATTCTGTTTATCTTGAAGATGTCATTATCCGCGACGTACGACCGGTGCCCCTGAGCCACATCCAAGATCACGGCAACCCCGGCGAGACGTTTGGTTCTAGCCGTTACGCCATCGGGCTTTTCGGCGCCACCCACTGGCGCGATTTTCGAGCGCAAAATGTCCATGTCGAAAACGTTGCGACCGCGAATGGGTTTTTTGGCCAGGCGACCTCAGCCAACAGCGGAGGCTTCATCGGCGCAACCACGCTGTCTGACGTTACACTAGACCGTATGTCGGTTTTCTCCCATGGCGGCGTTATAACGCCTCGGATGCGCGCTGCGGCGGACGCGTCGCTGAGCCTGGACAACGTGCTGGCGGTCGATCCGATGCGCCTTGGCGGGACCATCGAAGCTGTCTTAGAAGACGACATGTCGTACGGCTCGCCAATGCCCTTGGCGATGACGCGGATCAGCGCGGCGTTCACTGAAAACGGCCCTGTGCCGCCGAGCACCTTCTCGCTGGCAAAGATCAACGGCAGCAATCTCACCTTGGCGGTTCCCCCTACGGGCACGATCACCAGTGCGCATGACGACCCGACCACGCGCCGCGCTCGCACCGGGCCGACCTCGGGCGACAACGTCACGCTCACCCCCGGCGGCCCCGAGGCGACCGGCGCCAACAAGGCGTGGCTCACCAGCGGCCCGCGGCCCGGCTCTTCGCTGGCGACCGCAGAGATGCTCCCTTCGGACTTGGAATGATTGGTTTGCTCCTCGATAGCATTAGGTGGGATCATGGGCCTAGTCCTCGTTTGGTGTTTGTCGCCCGGAAACATCTCCAGTCGGCAGCTTGTAGATCGAATGGCGGATTGACTCGATGGGGAATCTGTATTGCAAATTGTAATACAGGAGGTGTGCAAGATGCTTACAGTTCGATTGCCGGAGGACCTGGAAGCCAAAGTCGCTCAAATCGCGTCGATGGAGGGTCGAACAAAGAGCGACATAGTCAAGGAGGCGCTGCGGGAGTATGTAGCGTCACGTCAACACGAACGATCTTCATATGAGGCCGGACAAGACCTTTTCGGCATTGCAGCTTCGGGTGAACACGATCGATCGCAGACCTACAAAAGACGAATCCGGGAGAAACTCCGTGAAAAGCAATCTGAGGAGATCCGGCTTTGGGTTATCATTTGAGATTGGAACTTGGGGAGGTCAAAAAGGGAATGCTTGACAGAGGCGCACTTGTATATTGTAAAATTCAAAGTTATACTTTGAATTATAAACAATACAGGTCGTGGAACCTGAATATGGATCAGCCCTTTTCCCGAAAGCCAAGAGTATCATGGACGGTATGACTAAAAAGATTTGGATCGATCGAGCGCTGGGTGAAAAACTTAAACGCCTCGTCTCTTCCCGTCCCGTAGTCCTCGTGACCGGAGCGCGGCAAACCGGCAAGAGTTCATTGTTGAAAAAGCTGTTTCCCGAAGCCGAGTATGTAACGTTTGACCACCTTAACGAGGTAGAAGCTGCTCGTGAAGCGCCGGGGGCGTTTCTTTCCGCCCGCGGTGAGCAGACGGTACTCGACGAAATCCAGTATGTGCCTGAACTGTTTCGTGAACTGAAAATCGTGGTAGACAACAATCGCAATAAGTACGGCCGGTGGATTCTCACCGGCAGTCAGCGCTACGAACTCATGGAAACAATCAGCGAAAGTCTTGCAGGTCGCATAAGTATAATCAGCCTGGAAACATTGAGCGCTGCCGAGCTGCGAGGTTGTAAACACCCGAGGACGGCGGACCATCTTTGGCTCGGCGGATATCCGGAACTTTGGGCCTGTGATTTTATCGATGTAATCGACTACTTTGAAAGTTATCTGCGGACCTATTTGGAACGAGACTTGAAAAAGCTGGTGGATGTGAAAAATTTAAGCGACTTCAGGCGTTTTGTAGCAATCATTGCTTCTCGAATAGGTCAGTTGCTCAACTATCGCAGCCTCTCCCGGGACGTCGGGGTCAGCGACACAACAATACGCGCCTGGCTCCACGCTCTCGAAACCAGCGGGTTGGTATACTTGCTGCCGCCTTTTTTCGCGAACATCGGAAAGCGCCTGGCAAAATCTCCGAAGCTCTACTTCGCGGACCACGGACTTGCATGTCATCTGCTGGGAATCCACAGTTTGCAAACATGGCGTGAGCACAACCAAAGAGGAAGCCTCTGGGAGAACTTTGTGATGATGGAACTGGTCAAAAACCACGATCTCAAACCCGGGGTCGACTTGTTTTTCTACCGGGACCACTCAGGCGCGGAGATCGATTTTGTGATTTGCAGAAAAAACCGCATCACCCTGCTGGAAGCCGAATCCGCGGAGCGGGTAAACCAACGACGGCTCGGGTTTGACCGGGTGGCGCGTTCCCTGGAAAAAGGGTACAAGGTCGACCGGCTCCTGGCCCATGAAATCAACAGCGACCGCGCCCTTGGAAAAAAGGAATACACTTCTTTTAACCCGATTCGTTGTGAAGCTCCACTACCTCATCTTAATCGAATCTGACCATTCCTCCTGGGTGACAATGATCTTGAGAGGAGCGAAGGATTATTCCATCTGTGTTCTGGACGGATTGCGGTATTCCATGGTCTTGCCTTACTACAAATCTAATAGAGTTTTTGCGGTCCCATACGCAATGGCGTCTAATTCTTCTTCTGTGAATCCCATGGATTCAAGCGCATCAAGTGCCTCCCCCGGTTGATGAAGCGGGTAATCCGAACCGAACATCACCCGATCAACACCAACCTCGCGGATCACATACACAAGCTCATCACGCATCGGGCTGTTGGCAAACGCCGCAGCCGTGTAGGAGATATCGAAATATACATTGTTCGGCCACCAAGGATATTTTTTGAACAGTGCAAAAACCAGCATTTCTCGAAAGGCTATGCCACCCATATGAGCCAATACCAAGCGCGCTTTCGGGTGTTTTATTGCGAGTTCGAACAGTTTCTTAACTGTATTTTTGTCTACAAATGTCGTTCCCTCGAAAAGAATCGGTATTCCCCTATCAGTAGATTCGGTGATTATTTTAGATACCATCGGGTTTTCTAGGTCGAATTTTTGTGTGTTTTGATGGAGCTTCAACATCTTCGCTCCCGCTTTAACAACGCGTTCTATCTCCAACAAGGCTTCCTTTCCCTGAGCGGGATGCACTGATGCTATAGGAAAAAACTTATCGTTTTCCTTGGACGATTCTAAGATAAAATCGTTTTGTTTTTTTGTTGTTTCTAGATCTTCCGGTGCTATTACAATCATTCCCACTTTCTTAATCCTGGGATCGCTGACGATTGCGCCTATACTTTTCTGCATATGCTCTAGATTTTTGAAACCACCTTCGAGTTCCCCCTCAAAAAACACATGAAAATGCATGTCGATTGCTCTTTGAATTCGCGGGCGAACGTCACGATCTTGATTCCTGAGTTCGGTTGCCGGCTTATCCGAAGTGTGATGCGACGATTGCGCTGCGCAGCCTACCCAAGGAAACGCCCAACAAATAGCCACGAATATATGAGAACGTAAGATTTTTGCATTCAACACGGTAAACCTCTCTAAGTGAAGAAAAAGAAGACAGTCTACTACAATGGAACACTGCACCATGCAATGTTTTTTCCGGTCTTTCTTTTTTGATCGTTTTTGACTCTTTATCATAGAGTCTTTTGGAGTCACGTTTCAACTGAACCGAAACACGGGTTTGCCGCGGTGACGGTTGGTTGAGTGAGGATTTGAGACATGTAAAGGTGGGGTGGATCGGCGGTCAATGTGAGCGTGTTTAATGTCAGAGGTCTATTGTCTGCACGCCGTAGGGGCCGGTGGCCACGTAGAGTTTCGAGTTGTGAATCACCAAGTCGGACATCCAGCCCTGGGTTCTCAAGTGAGATTGGAACTCGGGGAGTTCAAGGTCGGAGATGTCATAGACCATGAGTCCGGCCAGGTACCACCATGTTCCCAGGATCGCCCTGTCGCCATGGACCTTGTAGACATGAACGTAAGGCACCGAGAGCGGTGTTTCCGCGGTCAGGGTCGGGTTCATGGAATTGGTCAGGTTGATGCCCTGGATGGATGATTCCTGGGAGTATTCGTAGGTGTCTTCATCGTACCACCAGCGGTTGATGGAAAACATTCCCTTGTTGCCGTCAATGAACACCTGTCCGGCTTCTTGGGGAAGTGAAACGGTTCCACGCAGAACCGCTACGTTGCCGTACAGTTGTGACACGGCTACGCTACGCGACAGGTCCCAGTTGTAGTTCCACTGGTAGTCTTCGGTCACTATCCGGCCGCTGCTCAGGTTCACGTCCAGGATGGAGCCGGGAATGTTGACCGGGGGACTGAACTGCGGGTTGTACGGGTCGGAAACGTCAAGACGGTTCATGTAATAGCGAACCCACTCGTTTTCTCCTGGGATGTTCACGTATTCGTAGTGAGTAAATACCACCGTGTTTCCATAGGATTTGAACCCGGCGGCGTAGGTCTGGTTCGTGAGGCTGAGTTGTGATGCCAGCGTCGGGGTGTTCGGCTGGGACAAATCCACCACCAGGACTTGATCCGCGTCTTCACCGTTATAGCATCCGCCCCAGTACCACCAGCAGCGTGATGCGTGGAAAACGAGCTTGTCACCATTGACCTGGGTCACGCTGTCGTATCTGGGGTACCAGTACCAGCCCCACCACCAGTAGCCGTAGTAGTATCCGTAAGTGTCGAAATCCTCCGGCAAGGTCAAGAGACCGGCCAATTGGGGGGAAGACGGGTTGCTCAGGTCGATGGACTGGATCTTGACGTTGTAGTCTTCGTAATCCCGGTATACGACGAACAGATGGTTGTTGTTCGTATACAGTCGGGCGTAGGGGGCGTCAACCGCGAGTTCCGACACCGGTTCCGCGAGATCCGGATCCGAGAGAGGCAGAACCACGACGGTCGTGTTTCCTCTGTACCAGTCGCCCGTCAATTGAATAGCGTAATTGTTCAACACTGCAAACTGGGTGACGTAGCGCGAAAGGGTCTTTTCCGCGGTGAGCGCCGGGTTGTCGCGATCGGCTATGTTGAGAACCTGCAACCGCTGATCCGACAGGGTGATCAACCGGTCTTCGTGAATCATGGCGCGCCTTATGTACCCGTCGTGCCGTGCATGGCCCCGAAGCGCCAGCGTGTCGGTCGTGAAATCCACGAGTTGAACTCCACCAAGCAATTGCCAACGGCCGGATTGTTGGTCTTCGGCCCATTGCATGAACGGCACCAGGATGAGCCCGTGTTCGTCGAGTACTCTGAATACCTTGTCGTAGTTGTCTCTCTGGTCGGTGAGCCAGCCCCACCCTTCTCCGAATCGCACTCTTTGGAGCAGGATCGGATCGAACAGATCCGACACATCGAACAGGGAGACAGCGAGGCTCATATAGCCGTCGGAATCATCATGTCCCAACGCTATCAAACGGTCGCCTTTCGGGACTATGTGGTCCAGCCAGCCGGGCATTTCAAGTTCGCCCGCTTGAATCGGGTTCGCGGGGTCGGAAAGATCGATGGTGAACAACGGGTCGATGATTTCAAAAGTGACCACGTAGGCCCTGTCGCCGTCAAAGCGGGTGGCGGTGACGGTCTCCGGCCTGGGAAGTTCGATTTCAAGAGTTGACAGCGGTTGAATCTGGGTGGGGGAAGATACCTGGAAAGAATGTACCCGCGGCGCATCGGAAGACCACCATGAATCAGCTACCACCATTCGGAAAACACCGTTGTGATGCGAAAGCCCCCAGCGGTCGCGCACTATTCCGGGAAGCTCGAATTGCGCTCCCAAAGTCATCTGCCCTGCCGGGTTGGATATGTCGATGTATTTGACCTGGGTGGTGTATCCATCGTAGGACCAGCATGAAGAAGCAACGTATACGGCTTGCGTGGTGACGTGAATGTGGTTGTCCCATCCGTCGCAACGCTCAAAACTGTGGCTGTCCACCATGTGGATGTTCGAGGGATCAGCGATGTTTATGGACATTACCGTGGTCGTGTCTTCATGGTCGCCCCCCCCGTAATACCAGAACCACCAGTAGCGGTTGGAAACGGTGTAAAGTACGTCGCCCACGATTCTGGTGTCCGTGACATAACCCGGCATGTGATAACGAGACAAAATGAAAGGAGAAGTTGGTTCGGCTACATCGATCACCGTTACACTGGAACCGACCTCCGGATCAGTGTCTCCGTCTTCCGCTATCCACATCTGGAAGTAGTTGGAAAGAACGACGTAGGCCCTGCCGCTTCGCACATACATTTCCACCGGATAACCGAACATTTCCTGTCGGCCGAGGATCACGGGAGCGTCTGGGTTTTCCATGTTGATGATGTAAAGGCCCCTGTACGAGTTCAATGCGTAGAGAAGGTTTCCCTCCATCTTGATGATATCGGCTTCTTCGATTTCCCGCTCGGGAGTGGTTTCCTGGACCGCGGCCGCGTCGAAACTTCCTTCTTCAGGGGTGCCGTCTACGCCCATTCGCCCATTGGACCCGGGAGCTGCAGAAATAAAACTGGTGTCACCCGGTTCGGGGCCGAGCGAAACGATGGGTGCGCGATTGCAAGCGCCGGCTGTGAGAATAAAAGCCGCGGCCATGCAGAAATGAAGCCGGTATAACGAAAGCCATTTCCATTTATTGATTTTCATCTTCAATCTCCTTTTGTTATTTCCTTTGTTTCTTTTTCTTTATTCTTTGCGTTTTCAGTTTTTTTTGTGTCTGCAATACTTAAAGCAACCTTTGTGCCAGCTTTTATGTGTTTACTGCGAGCCTCAAAAAAGATGTGATATCAGCTAGTTAGAAAATAAGGTTTTGGCCGGGTGAACGTGGAGGTCCATCCGCGACTCAGATTTCTGATATGAGCTTGGATGTTGATATTCGGTTTTTCATCGGCTTTTGAAATTTATTTTTCTCGTCGGGTCTGTAGTATGCTTTGGGATAAACCATGGCGTATGTGCAATACATAACTCATAACGGCCTGAGCGAACCCTTGGGTCGGAGCCAGGTTCTTCCTTATATAAGGGGGCTGGCTCGCAGAGGCCACGTGTTCAGGGTGTTCAGCTTTGAACCCCCTGGTTCAGCGCGGCCGAAGCCGGGCGATGTTCCAGGGACCCAT
Source organism: Myxococcales bacterium (assembly GCA_007131745.1). The sequence goes on along the minus strand of SLPX01000184.1, from coordinate 1,974 downwards.
TCATTCCACATACGGAAAAAAGGCACCGGGTTGCTCTCCAAGATAAGAGATTTTCTGAACGGAATGGATGGAGTGTCCTTCGGCCGCGAGGTGGACTTGATTCATTGCAGGGGTTATCTGCCCACTGCCATGGGAATGTTCGCCCGCGCCCACACCGTACAGGCGGGTTCGGCCGGCGGGGAGCCTTCCCTCCCAAAAATCATTTTCGACATGAGGGGCTTTTTGCCACAGGAATACCTGGATGCAGGACACTGGAAGGTGACGGATTTTCGTTACCTCGTCGCAAAACTTTTTGAAGCCCGGTTTTTGACTTGTGCGGATGGAATAGTGGTCTTGACCTCCAGGGCGAGGGAATCACTGCTGGAGTGGTACGATAATACCGGGCGACCACCGCCACCAATCGAGGTGATTCCCTGCTGCGTGGATATGAATTTGTTTAAGCGAGACGAAGCGGCCGGAAACGCGGTCAGGAGAAAGCTGGGGTTTGTCGGCCCGGTCATGGTTTACAGCGGAAGCCTTGGTTCATGGTACATGGCGAGGGAGATGGCGCAGGCCTACGCGTTTTTGCGGAAGAAAACACCTTCCCTGTGTTTTTTGGCGCTCACTCAATCTTCCGCCGAACCCCTGAAAAAAGAGTTGTCCGCGTTCCGCGTCTTGGACGACCGGGTGAAAATAACGCAATGCGATTACCAGGATGTTCCCGCGTATCTCAGCGCCGCGGATCTGGGAATATCTTTCATTCAACCCGCTCCATCCAAAGCAGCGTCTTCGCCGACAAAGATAGCTGAATACCTGTCATGCGGTTTGCCCGTGCTTGCCAACTCCGGGGTGGGGGACCTGGACGATCAGGCACGGGGATTTCCTCACATCCACCTGTTGCAGGATCTTTCAGAGCAATCACTAAAGGAGTTCGCAGTGGAGTTCAGGTGGGACGCGGTCATGAGCGAATCCACCCGCGCTGCATGTTGCGGGTTTGCTCGCACCCGTTTCGATCTCGAAGAGGTGGGCGTGGAACTCTACCATGCGTTTTACAAAAAGTTATTGGGGACGGAGGTTATTGGGGACGAATGACCGGGGTGGACACCAAACTCTGAGGTCGTCTTTCCGCCTTTGGAATACGGATTCTGCTTCTGAGGTTTTCTTGAAAAAACAATCAGCAATTGATAGACATGAGCTGAATCTTCCTGGTTCGCTGGAAATAGGAATTTAAAAACAGTGATTATTAAATGGGAAAGATACTGAATATGGGAAAAAACCTGAATTTGAGTCAGCCCTTTGTGGTAGTGATTTTTTTGACGGCCTTGCTTGTTGTGCTTGGAGGGTGCAAAAAAGAATCTGATCGTAATCCTACTGGTCCAATTATGGATGCTTCGGAATCCGAGGCAGATATACAAATCCCGGATGCTTCAGAATCCAAGGCAGATATGGAGGTCCCGGATGCTTCGGAATCCAACGCAGATATAACGGGGTCCAAAGAACAATCGGAAATTGCGAAGAAAGGTTTTTATGTGGATGTCTATATTATTTCCGATTCGCCTTCGGATGAGCCGAAGCTTCTTGGACGAACCTTACTTTCAGATATGAAGAATTTCTCCATTCCCGCGAACTCGAAACATTTTATCAAACCGGTTGATAAGAGCATCAGTGATGAGGATCTGTCTTTGTTTCTCCGACATGCTGCCGATGCCGGAATCCGTGGTTTGTGTTTGAAAAATTGCCTAATGATTACAAATGCAGGTCTGGCGCATCTCAAGAACATGACTTCGCTGGAGCGCCTATATCTTTCTCGGCGAATCACGGACGCGGGGTTGGCGCATCTCAAGAACATGACTTCGCTGGAGAGTCTCAACCTTCGGAGAACACGAATCACGGACGCGGGGTTGGCGCATCTCAAGAACTTGACTTCGCTGGAGAGTCTCAACCTTGGGAGAACACAAATCACGGACGCGGGGTTGGCGCATCTCAAGAACTTGG
>SLPX01000261.1 GCA_007131745.1 Myxococcales bacterium | reverse complement strand
AGACCAACCGTAACCCCTCGTCGACTTCAGCCATAATTGCATTTGAAAGGGTGTGAACCTTTTCGGTCAAAAATGACTTATCAATGGTGATTATTTGAGAGACGTTGATCACGCTTTTACTGGGCAGTTTGGAGTATTTGGCGGAGAGCATGATGTTTCCGGGTGCGGCCGCAAGACGGGTGTTCGAAGCGATGGTTACTGCGATCAATGTGTTGATTTTGCTTTTATTGAATTCGTTTGATTGGATTATTCTTCTTTGTCTAACGAGCTGAATTGCATTTTTGAAATAGCTTCATTCCGGGAAAAGGCTTTCAGGCCGGCTATGCCCTGCACGGGATCGCAGCGCGCCGGCCCTTGGGACAAAGGGTTGGATGTAAGAGCTGATTCAAAAATAAGTTTCCAGGATCGAGGGAGTGTGGATGATTGGATCTCATCTCGGATTTTTTCTGTCACCGGAGCGGGTTGTACGAGCGGGAAGTCGTTTCGCCTCGGACATGGTTGTTCTCGATGGGATGGCGCAAAGCCGGGGATGTGGACATGACAACGGTTTCGGGCAAATTGTAAAAGCCCATCCGCTTAAGCTCGTCTGGCTAAAAATGCCGCACTCCCTTGGCATGGCCGGCTTGACACAAGAAGAGCGGTGGGTAGAGTCGCTGCGATTGGAGGGCTGTGTTCCCTCTTGCCCGTCTGTTGTAGGGCGGGAAACAGCGCTTGAAACCCGAATTCTGGAGTTGTCGACCGTGATTGCTAAGCATTTTCGCCCTTCTTTGTTCATGTTTGCCGTTCTTTTTACTGCGGCTGCTTCCATAGGCTGCACGCCGCCATGGCGTGATAATGGCGGGGTTACTCAAGTCGAAGTGCCTGATGTTGTCGGAAAGACGCAGGCGGCTGCGGAAAGCGCTATCATTGCTGCCGGCCTGACAGTAGGGGATGTGTTCGAAGGGTACAGCGATTCCGTTCCAGAGGGGAGTGTGATCAGCCAGGCTCCGTTCCCTGGGAAGGTGGTCAGAGCAGGATCCCCGGTGATTCTCGTGGTGTCGCTGGGGGCGGGAGATTTTCCGCCGCCATTGAATGTGGGGATTGTTTTGGATAGCGATAACAGCGTGTCCGGTGTTATTTCGCGCGACGGCGGTTCGTTGGAAACCATCGGTGCGAACTCTGTTCGTTACAAGCTCACAATACCCGAAAATGCGCTGGCGCAGTCCACCCAAATCACCCTGACCCCGGTGGCGGATATCGACGGTTTCCCGTTCAGCGGCGGTCTCAAGGCAGCCGCGCATCTCGAGCCTTCGGGGCTGGTGTTGTTCGCGCCTGCGGTTCTGGAAGCTACACATGCTGATCACCCCGAGCCGGGAACGGCGGCTGGTTTCGCCTATCATGCCGACGGTGAAGACTTCCACCTGCGGCTCGTCGAATATGATGGGGACACCGCACGGTTTCACATTCTCCACTTCAGCGGTGTCGGCCATGGCTCAGGCACACAACAGGAGCGGCAGGAATTGGGCCAACGTCGACCTGCTTCGCAACAACAGGTCACCGACCAGGCTATGGCGGAGACCCTTGATGACTACACCGCGGATCAGCAGAGCGGCGAGGAGCGCGAGCTGACCGACGAGGAACGCGAGGCCATCTTCAAAATACTGCAAGCCCGATATTACAACACCGTTTGGGTAAGAACGCTGGAAGCTTTGACCAACCCCCCGCTGCTCTACTGTGCACTGCAGGAATACAATCTTTGGAAAAGCACGGTTGATCATCATTTGGATCAGCTTTTTCCTTACTTGGGCGTGCTTACCCAGATGCGCCTCGATGTCGCGCAATTGCTTGGGCAGGGCTTCAATAACGCCATTCAAACTGCTGCCATGGACTGCAGCTCCGGGCTCGACCCCAGACACGCTGCCGACATGGTGGCATGGCATCAGGTTTTCATGTTCAGCGGGCTAGTTTTCGAAGGCGGCGCTCACGTGGACTGGGGACTCGTTGACACGTTCATGAAGAACTGCCTGCGGTTTGAGTTGCGGTTCAAGGCAATGGGTGAAGCTACGGATGTGCTCCTCGTAGCGAGGGCATCGACTACACAGCACATTCTTCTCGAGTTGACCGATTATCCGAACATGTATCAGATGTGGAGCGATTATGTTCTGAGAGGCTCAGGAATACTCGAGTACGAAGATCTGGATATGGAATGCCTCGAGAGCTGGGTGCCCACCCCTGGACAAATCGAGGCGGTCGTATTCCCGCAACTCCCTGTGCGAGACTTGCGGCAGTGCCCCGCGCCGCCGCCCTGGGAACCCCTCATGTTCAGGGTTTTCATTATCCCGAGCGGTCAGCTTATAGCCTCGGTGACCATCCTGTGTCCCGGCGATGAAGAACCAGTGACTTTGCCGTCATCCCCATATTGGAATGGCCTTTGGATGTTGCCGAACGAAAGCCGCCTGGCTATGATGGACGGTTTTCTCTATGGTGAAGGTTTTCTTTTCAATGAATATGAATGGTTGGTGCAAACCGGGCGTAATCCGATTGCCTGGCTGGATGTGTCGGACACGGGCCCGGATACCTACGCGGAAACCAGTATGGAATTGGACCACACGCCGTTTTGACGTTGGTCCTTAACAAAACGGGTAATGTGAACGTGTTTAGAGTTTCTTTACAGCTTCAAGACCAACCGTAACCCCTCGTCGACTTCAGCCATAATTGCATTTGAAAGGGTGTGAACCTTTTCGGTCAAAAATGACTTATCAATGGTGATTATTTGAGAGACGTTGATCACGCTTT
>SLPX01000177.1 GCA_007131745.1 Myxococcales bacterium | reverse complement strand
CTCAACCCCAGGACTATTTTGGCCGGAATCTTCAACGACAATAAGGATCTTCGCTCTAAAGTAAACCTGTTCCGGCTTGCAGCCGCTGTGTCCACTGAAACAATGACCGCGGCATACGACACTATCTCTTCCTCTATGCGTTCACATGTGCACGAACTATACAACAAGCTGAGTTCTTGATCCCAACGGTCTGAAACCGAAGGTTTTTAGAACAGGCGGACCTTTCCATACTGTCCGTCAAAACCGGGCTCAATGCAAACCGACCCCTCCCTGACCCTTCGCACACCCTCGGCCAAAAGAGAATCGCTTGCCCGTTCGATATCTTCAAGATCCGCTTCACGAAGAACAAAAAGCTCGGAACCCAGAGATTCCAGCAATCTCTCGTACTCGCGAAGCACGCCCTTGGTGGCCGGCCCGCGTTGACGCACCATTCCTATGATTCGATCCAGCCCCACCAGCTTTTCAAACGGCCGCGCTCCACCCGGCGGGAGGGATCCTTCTTTTCGGTCGGCCAGCGCTTCCACCCGGTTCAGCACTCCCACTGTCACCTTGCGGCCACACACCGGGCACAATCCCCCCCTTTTCAGGGTTTCGGTGGGCATCATCCTGAGTCCGCACTTGCGATGCCCGTCAACATGGTACTTTCCCTCTTCGGGAAAAAACTCGATCGTCCCGGAAAAACCCTGCCGGGTGCGCAAAGCTTCCAAAATTCCGTAGTAACTGAAATCACAATCAAAGATATTGGCCTCTCTACCCAACTTAGCCGGAGAGTGAGCGTCGGAATTGGAAACAAGAGTGAACCTGTCCAGCCCGCTCAACCTCCAATTCATAGCGGGATCTGAAGAAAGTCCTGTTTCCAGCGCAAAAACGTGCTTTGCCAAATCGCGATAACACTCATCGATCGAGTCGAACCCGCTCTTTGATCCCAGCACCGAAAACCAGGGAGTCCATATGTGAGCAGGAACCAGAAAAGCATCAGAGGAACACTCCAGCACGATCTCCAATACATCACGGCTGTCCAAGCCGAGAATCGGTCTCCCGTCCGACGCCACATTCCCCAGTTCTCCCAGCTTCTTTGAAAACACTTCGGCTTTTTCCATGTCCGGCATGTAGACAAGATTGTGAACCTTGCGAACCTTCCCACCCCTTTTGTAGATCGAGCTGATCTCTGTTTGGAGCATGAACCTGACCTGGAGGGACTTGTCCGTGCGAAGCCTGAAAAACCCCGGCTCGGCCACCTCCAGTTCATCCCGCAATCCCCTTCTCCATTCGGGGTGAGTGAAATCACCCGTACCCACCACCGAAATCCCCTTTTTCCGCGCCCATTCATGCATGTTCACCAAATCGGCGTTCTTACTGGTGGCCCTCGAAAGATAGGAATGAACATGCAAATCAGCGATGAACTTCATGACCCATGATTACCACATTTAGTGTAAATATATTCAGGCAAAAGAAGGTATAACAAGTCCATCGGCGAATGATGAATTCCGGAGAAGAAAAAATGAAGAACGCTATTATCGCAAGTCGTGGATGGGGTCTTGTCTCAAACGCGCTTCAAAACTTTTGCCTGTGGTGCATCTGCTTGTTCCTGCCGGTTGCTGTTTCCTGTAAACTGGAAAGATTATCCACCGGCCCCATGATCGAAAAAGAAAGTACAAAATCCAACGTTACGGACAAGGCAGAACAGAAAAAGTTTGCCGTTCCCGATCCGGTCCCGCCCGAGGGACCCGCTCTGCAGGGAATGCAACTTGCGCTTTTGGAAATGGACTCACCGAATCGAATCGCAGAGAAATTACCCCTTTCGCTTGTCTCGCGTAAACGGATCACCAAAGGGTTGGTGAACGCTTTTTTCGGGTTTGTCGGCATAAAGGACGTTACACGTGTTGTGGATTTGTCACGCACCTTTGTGATGACTTTCGTGACATCGGCTGCAGAATTCAGTTTTGGAAATTTGGTGGAGATGGCCGGTCGGGGAAACATTGATTTTTCCCGGTATCTCCCGGTCTTTGTGGCCAGGGTGCCCGTGAAGGGGAATGGCAGTGATTTCTTGATCAGGCTCGGAGAGATTGCAGAGGAAAGCATGTCCACTGCATGGGGAGGGCATTTCTTCAAGATAGGGACAAAGGGTATATGGGTCCACATAAGAGGTTCATGGGCCGTTTTGGCCCAGCGGGAAGAACATGTCGGGCCCGCGTGGAAGTTATTCGACGGACGCAAGCTCAGAATCAGAGAAGGTGGTTTGCGCTTGGATTTCTTTGTAGAACGATTTCACGGTTTCATCTCTGCGACACAATCTTTCGTAAGAATGATTCAAAGTTCGGGCGTAAAAGCCAAATCAGGTGACATGAAAATTGTGAATGCGCTTTCCATGGTCCTGGGTGTCATGAGCGAAACCGGCCAGGTATCGGTCGAACTCAATGTCGACGATAAGGAGGGAATCGAGTTCACCCTGACCGGCGGTGGACTGAGGGGATCCATGGGAACATGGCTTCGGGAATTGAAATCTCCCGACACCACTTTGTATGGTGTAATGGACGCCGGGACTCCGGTTCGAGCCGTTTCGACTGTTTTGAAAACAGAACGTTATTTTTGGACCGACGTAGCCTGCGTTGCATGGCAAGCGATGCTCCAAAAGCCGGATGGGTTGACCCTGGAAAAGCGCGAGGAATTGAGATCCGGGATGCGAACGTTGCTCGACGGATGGGCCGAGTCGCTAGGGACTTCCAGGCTGATAAGCTTTTATTTTGAAGACAACGGCGGACCGGCTTTCCTGCTTGTCT
>SLPX01000084.1 GCA_007131745.1 Myxococcales bacterium | reverse complement strand
TGCCGCAGCCCTTGCAGTTCGGCGGTATCTCCGCTCCGCATATTTCACATTCCAGAAGACCTGGATCGTTCGGAACTCCGCATTTGGGACAGTTCACTTTGATTCTCCTGTGTTATTGCCGCCTACAGCAGTGTTTTTTTCTTCTTCACCCGCAAACCCGCAAATTCTAAAGGTCTCGGCCCGTCGGTGGGCGGCTTCGATTATGCCCTCCGGTGTAGGTCGGGGCGCGGTTTCTCCTTCCGGAACCCTGAAATGGTCCAGTCCGACGATCAGATAGGGTTCTTCTCCCCTATGGATAAGCTTACAGCTTTCTACCAGAATGGACCGGACAATCAAGGGAATCGAGTAGGCCGCCCAACCATTGGTGTCGTGCATTAGGATTATTCCCCCGTTGTCCCTGTGGATTTTTTGCATCACGGTCCTGTGAACCTTGGCCACGTGCCTGCCGAATGGATCGTCCGAACTCAGGTTCCACATTACAGTGGCATAACCGGCCTTTTCCAGAATACGGCGTGAGTAAGAGGTTTGGCCTCCGAAAGGAGGGCGGTAAAGATAGGGTCTCAACCCCGTCACTCTGACTATCGCATTGTGAGTTGTGAATACTTCCCATTTCTGTCGTTCGGGCGCCAAAGTTTTGAGCATGGGGTGGGTTTGAGTGTGATTGCCGATTAAGTGGCCTCTTCGGGCGGCTTCCACGAGAACTTCCCTGTTCTTGGCGGCAACCGCGGATCCTCCGGTGAAACGCCTGCCGTTTACGAAAAAAGTTCCCCGGAGGCCGTGTTTTTCCAGGTAGTCCATAACTAGCGGGGTAACCGCCTGGCTCGGCCCGTCGTCGAACGTGAAAGTCACTTTGCGGCCGATCTCTCTCCCCCACGTCACGGTGCTGTTCTTGAATGCCGCCCATCGGGATTGCAGGGATACCATTTCTTCATGGGTAAGGCGCGCTCCGAGCAAAGTGTCCATGTCGGGTTCGTTGGTCATTTCGCCCGGTTCGTCCGATTCGTCCAATACGCCCGGTTCGCGGTCCGGGTTTTTGAGCGAGTTTGAAGGGGCACCTTCCACCAAGGCGCCCCATGCAAAAAGGAGACAAAAAGCGGGGATACAAATCGCCGGGATCTTGGCAAAAACAGCGATGACCCTGGTGAAAACCTTACCGCCGTAATTTGATTCGGGTGCAAATTTGTCATCGCGGTTTTGCGTCATACTCGCTCCAACAATGATCTGCCGTCTCCGGTCAACTCTATTCCATGGACTCATTCCACGCTGTTCTGCGGTGAAAGAGGCGCGTCCACCCGGCCGCTTTCAACCGTGAAGGAACCCGTTTCATCATCCATCTTCTTCCCGCCCGAGCCGCCCGTTGTTCCAAAATCTTCCGGCAATTCATCCAGCAAAGTTTGCAACTCTCGAATGACTTCTTCAAGCGGAATATCCGGCGAATAAAATGTTTGTTCCACCAGACCGGTAATCCGCACAGCCTCTTTGATAGGCTTTTGCCATCCGGAGGAAATCCGGTCAAGAACTTCCCTGGGTGTAAGTATGCCCAAAAGTGATCGTTTTTCGAGCCATTTCTCAACTTCTCTCAAATAGAGCCGCATGACTTCGTCGCGAACCGCGGAAAGACGCACTGTGAAACCCTCAAATGCACCCCGGTGTGGAACTCGGAACTCAAATGCTTTGTATATGTAACCCGGCGCGTGAAAGGCGATAAAGTAATCACCTTTTTTCAGCTCAAAAAAACCGAATTCTCCTCCGGATCCTGAAATGACAGTCACGACCGGATTCGGAATGTTGTTTTCGTCAGGTAATCGTGATTGGATAAAAGCACTATCCATGCCGGCCTCGGCTGCAAAAATACTTATTTGAACTCTTGCTATCGGTTTGTCATCCCGGGAGTCGACAACTCGACCCCTTATGGAATGGATTCCCTTGCCGATGATAGTCGATACACGGGTTTTACCCAAGACAAGTGATGGTCTTGCCCTATGAGCATGTTTCTTGGACCCGAAAGGCTGTTTCCATGGTTTTCGCCGGATTGCGGCCAGTACCGCCACAGAAACCGCGGCGAGCAAAAGGGGAACGAATAAAAACAACAACGGCACCGGTTTTACTGCAAGGATCTCTATTTTAAGTGGTTCCGAAACGGCCGGTCGGATCCACGGTCCTGGTGGAACGAGCCGGGCTTCCAGGAGTGTTTCGCCGGGGGTGAACTCGTCCGCGTTTAAACGGGCTCTGTATCGGCCACGGAAATCCGTTAGGCCTTGCGCTACAATAATTCCCTTATGAAGTATATCGACGCGGATTCTTTTCACCGGTCCCTGTTCGTCGGTCACCGTGCCTTCGACAAGAAGGGTTTCATTTGCCCGGGATTTTTTTCTATCGCTGCTCAGGGTAACGGATGGCGAGGTGAACAGCACGATCCTGAAAGCATGCATTGCGGGGTTCATAATCCTTGATGCTTTCGTATAGACTGTGAAGTCAATCGAGCCGGGGGGGGCCAGTTCGCTGGAATCGAGTCCGAATCGGACATATCCCAGGCTGTCTGTTTTTCCGCTGATTTTCAAGTTTCGCTCCGCTGCTTCGAGGTAAACCATCTTTTTTGCAACGGGCACGCGCTCGGTTATTGTTGTTTCAACCGCGCCGGCGGGATCTCTTCCTTCCTTCACTGAGCCGGTGATGAAATCCCTTTCGACCTTCACCCCTAGTTGGAATTTTCCTCTGCCTATTGAAATCGACGAGGGTCCGTCCGTTTCAATCCGAACATTACTCCGTCCTCCGGCTACGCTGAAT
>SLPX01000234.1 GCA_007131745.1 Myxococcales bacterium | reverse complement strand
GAACCTTTCGGTTTCTTGTCGCCGAATTTAAATTCGTATCCATAAAGTTTTCCTTCCCTCTCTTCTACAAGGTCGATCTCTTTTTGATCCCATGTTCTCCAGAAAAACAGATTATGCAAAATACCTGTGTATTTGTTTTTCTTCAGCCTTTCATTGAAAAGAAAATTTTCCCAGAGCGCGCCTTTGTCATTTCTCATGTTCAACGGATTGAGATTGGAAATCAGCGCATTTCTTATTCCGTTGTCAAAGAAGTAGTACTTGTTTTTTTTGACGATTTCTTTTCGCAGGTTTTTGCTGAACCCCGGAAGCCTTAAAACAACGAAGGATTTTTCGAGGATGTCGATGTATCTTCCTACTGTTTTACCATCGACTCCGATGCTTTTTGCGATTTCTGAAAGCGACACTTCATTGCCTGTCTGAAAAGCGATGAGTCGCAAAAGATCAAATATCACACGGCTGTTTTTTATTTTGTCAAAGGCGAAGATGTCTTTTAGCAGGTACGAGTGGGCAAGCTCGTTGATTATAGCGGCTTTTTCCTTTCTTGAGTCGGCTGTAACCACCTCGGGGTACGATCCGTAAACAAGAAAATCCTCAAGTCTTGCCTTGAGATCGTGCTTGTTGTGGATTTGAGAAAGCTCCATTTGGGAGATGGGAAACATGGTGAGGGTTCTTTTTCTTCCTGTTAAGGGTTCTCCCACATTTCCGGCGAGGTCAAAGGAAGATGATCCGGTGGCTATCACCTTCAGTTCAGGGTTATAGTCAATGAGTATTTTGAGACCCGTTCCGATGCTCGTGATTTTCTGCGCTTCGTCTATCACTACTAATTCATAACCTGAAGCGTACTCCGTTATTGTGTCCGGATTTTTTGAAGAGAACACCTCTTCGATTCGAAAATCATCTCCGGTGTCGTATCTGAATTTCAAGGCTGTTTTTGCAAGAAAGTTTTTTACAAGGGTGGTTTTTCCAACTTGTCTCGGACCGAAGATGATCAGAACTTTTCCCTCTTTAAGATGGTTTTCGAGGTTGTCATAAACTCTGGGGATCATGGTCTGCTCAATGATTTGCTCCAACTTCATCAATCGAGTTTCAAGGTATCACATTCCGCATAATTGTCAAATTACAGGGAACATGAACCCCTTAAACTGTCCGAGTTGTTTCAATTATTCGTTCTACGGGCAAGGCGACGCTTGAAACCGGAAAACATTTCCTTGTCTCTTTCATGCAACCCGAGAGCGAATGTCAGTATTACGAACACGGCTGTACCGCCAAGAGCGAGTCCTGTTGCGTGAAGCGCGCGGGAGTCCGCCGGAATGAAGGCGATCGCTGCGTATGCAACAGATCCGCCTAATCCGGCCAGGAACGGTTTGTAAACCCTGTCGATCTTGAGGCGGATGTTCAGGAAATAATTGGTCAAAACCAGACTTGTTCCAACGTAGGCTACGGTTGTGAGGGTTGCCGCAAGGGCAGCGCCCGTCAAACCCCAGATCGGGATCAACACCATGTTCAAAACCACGGAAATTGCCGCCGCTCCCATGCTGATAAAGAGGTTCCACTTTGAATGCCCGGTCATCACTATGGTGTTTCCCGCCAGGCCGAAAGCGCATCCCAGAAACGCCTTGAATGCAAAAAGAATCATGAACGCGCTTTCGTAATGAAAATACGATTCGTGGAACAACATGATCAAATGGCTGCGAAACGCTACCATCACCAAAGAGAGTGGAACGGTAATGGAAACAATCCACCTGGTCAGGTCTGCATAGTGAAATTCCAGTTCTTCAATTTTTCTTTCCTTGAACAGTCTCGCTATGACCGGTGAAAACGCTGTTGAAAAAACGAGTCGTATCTGCCTGAGATTGTGAAACAACTCCGATGCCGTGCCGAAAAAGGCGATCTTCGCGGAGCTTATTCCCGAAGCGCCCAGAAACAGGATGCTGATTCCGTTTAAGAACCTGACCAGGGTCAGGTTGAGATTTTGGGGTATGGCGAATCCCATGAGTTCTTTGTGGAACCTTGGTTTCCTTATGCTTTTGAATAGTTCGGAAAACGAGAAGTGGCGGCCGAATATCGGTAACGAAACCACGGCCACCAGGAAGTTGCCTGCAAGGTAAGCAACCGCCAGTCCGGTGACGGTCGGTGTTGAAGATAGCAGATAGACCAAGGTTGCAATAACCAGGATGAGCGCGGGTCGAAGAAAACTGATCAAAAACACGTCGTACTTCATGATCATCAACGACTTGGTGGCCGCGGCTACGAGTTGGGGCAAGGCAATGAAGGGAAGGGCAAGGACCATGACGTTTATCGCTTCCGGCAAACCGGCCCTGTCGAAAAACATGTCAAGAACAGGGGTTCCCGCGGTGAAGACAAACGTCCACAAGACCGCTGTGAGGATGAAAACCACGATCAAGGCGTTGGCCATGGAACGGTACATGATATCGTGTTCCGATTTTTCATGAACATGGCGGGAAGCAAACAGCAATACACCGTCCTGAAAGCCTGATATGAGAAGGCTTACGGCCATTTCCATCAAGGTGTAGGCAAGAATGTATACACCGAAAACCGTGGGGCCGTACAATCGCGTCATCAAGATGAACAGAAGCGGCTGAAGACTCTTTGCAGCGATTCCGATCAGGTTGACCCCGGCGCCTTTAGCCAGCGCCTTGCGGGTTTTGTTTTCATCGTTTGCCCGGTGTGACGACAATTCTCATCTTTCTTGGTTTTGCGCGATTTTTACCGGCAGAGGTTGAACCCGCCTTTCGGCCGCAGCAGGTTGTTGGACGCCTTGGCGGTTTGTTCGCATACCTCGTTATAGTGATTTTCCAGCACAGCGTTGGTTCTATCGAAAGAAAAAAAAGTTTTGGCGAATTTTCTCGCTTGTTCGCCCATGCTCCGCCTGAGCGCGGGATTCGATGCAAGCACCCTTATTTTTTCCGCCATAGCTTCATCATCTCTTTCTTCTACAATGTATCCGGTTTCACCGTCTCGAATAAGATCCTGATTGCCTCCGTGCCGGGTTATGACAGAGGGAATACTTGCGGCCATCGCCTCTTTCAACACGTTGGTGGTGCCCTCGATGTCACCGTTTCGAGCCGTGACCGAAGGCACCAGGATAAGATCACACTCCAGCATCAACTCCAATAGTTTTTCCCGCGACATTGAACTCTTGATTTCAACCTTGTCGCCGATACCCTCCGTTTGGATGATTTTTTTGTACGCCGGCAAAAGCGGGCCTTCTCCTACAAGGTAGAGTTTCGCTTCAGTGCCCTTGTGGATCGCGCGGGCGAACGCGCGGATACCGTATTCAAATCCTTTTTTTTCTACGAAACGGCCGACCATCAATACTTTGCAACCCGGCGACCGCTGTTTTTCATGTATTTTTTCTGGAATGTTTATGCCCCGTGAAAAAACATGAATTTTATCAGACCGCGCTCCCAATTGAATCAACCGCCGGGCAAGATCCCTGGAAACCGGCAGAAATCTGTCGATCGAATTAAACAGGGAACGAGAAGCAAGCCAGTAGCGCCAGTACCTGGGGTGAAAACGTCGACGGGTCTGGAGAAGCGGCACTTCATATCCACCGAAAGTGACGATCAAGGGAATGTTGAGCAGCTTCTTGTATGGCAGGGCAAAAACTCCTCCCGTCCCGAATTGGGCGTGCATGATGGAAAACCGGCCTGTCTTCAAACGGTGAAAATGAGAAGGACTGAAAGTGGTGGCGCCGTAAAGAGCTGCTTCAAGATTTTTTGTCAAACAGCGAGAGGGAATGTGAGCGTGCACCGGTTCAAAAGGAAAGCGGGAGCGGTTCATTCGGCGCAAAGCAAACACTTCCATTTCCCATTGCCGATGATGCACCAGCTCTTCGTATACAAATGCCTGGGAAAAAGCGAGGAAATCGGTTGAGAAAAAGGCGGCCCTTGGACAGCTCACAACCAGTGCTCCTTGATTACAAGATATTGAAAGATATTGACGCCAGGCGGCTGGTGTCAAGCTTCAAAATACTTGTGCTCGGCCAGCTTTCTCCCGAAAAGAGCGGTTTTTTCAGCGATTCGCCACGATTGGTCCAAATATTACCATGTTTTTCGAAACGACGTTATACTTTGTGCAGTGGTTTGAAGTTTTTTTGTTGGAAATTATGGTTAATTGAGTATGACTATGATACGCGGGTGTCTTAACGTTGGATGCGAAAGGAATTTTGAAAACTTTCCGCTCAGCTGAAGACAAGAGACCGGATGCGAGAGGTTGAAGCTCATGGACATGTCAAGACAACAACGAGCGGTTATATTTCCACCGGCGCCGGCGTGGTCGGAACCAAAGGAAGGCCTGGAACTTCTTGACACGAAAAAAACGTGTCTCGGCATAGGCAGGTCGGATGGTTTTCACTTTCCACAGTGGCGGGACAATGATCCTTTGCGAACAGTGTTTTTTGATGAGGGACGCGGTTTTCCGATTGTTTTTGTTCATGGACTCGGGGCCAACGCAACTCATTGGGAGCACCTGGTAGACGGTCTTGTGGGCAAATACAGGGTTTTGGGGCTGGACATGGCCGGTTGCGGCTGGAACCTCAAGCCGCGCATGGAATACACTGTTGATTTCCTGACCGATCACCTCGTGGACTTTTTGGACCGCAGGGGGATCCGAAAATGCGTTCTGGTGGGGCATTCACTCGGGGGAATGATTTGCCTGGGCGCAACTCTGCGACAACCCGAGCGGGTCCAAGCTCTCGGTCTCGTGGGTGCTGCCGGAGTTGCCCCGCTTCCAAAGTGGATGAAGATAGCCGGGTCGCTTTTTCTGAGCGAAGAGATCTTGTTCAAGACACTGTCACTGGGAGCGGAATTTATTTTGAAGAATGTTTTCGTAGAACGACCCGAGAAAAATCCGCATGTAGAAGCTTTTTACAAGTCCTCGATGCGGGACGCTCCCGGATATCCGAACCTGAGGGATTTTGCACGGGTTTGTGCTTCTTTGTGCCGCGATGTCGTGGGTAGGGATTTCAGCGGACGATTACACGAGTTGGATGTGCCGGTCCTGGGTCTTTGGGGGGACGCGGACAAGTTGACCCCAATACCGTCGATATTGAAAAACCTGGGAAAAATCCCGCGTGTGCGAACTGTGATACTGAAAGGTTGCGGGCACATGCCGATGGTGGAAAAGCCTTTTGAAACCCTGTATCATGTTCAACGGTTTCTGCAAACGCCGCCCGCTGTCGCTAGCCGGCCTTCATCCCAGGAGCGGCCATCTGCGCTTTTCCGCAAGCAGGTCAAGCGCATCCTGCATAGTTGAACAAACCGTCCGGAAGCACTTTTCAACCACTTCCTCATCGTTTTCTTTTTCCGCGTCCACGTTCAGATGAATGGGCGGCAGGACTTGGATCTGTATTTTCGACGGCAATGGAATGGACATCAATCCCGCTATTGTGATTCCAAAGGGAAAAGACATAGCGATCGGAACCGATTTTACCCTCAACAATTTGTCGATTCGGAACAAGCGGGCGGTCTTGCAACCATTGTTCAGGATGAAGATTGTCTCGTGAGCGCCGACGCTTATCACCGGAACAATCGGAACCTGCTTTCTGATAGCGAGCCTTATAAACCCACGTCTTTTCCCGAAATTGATGCGATGGCGATCCGCGTATGGTTTCAAAGCGTCTTCGTCGCCGCCGGGGCAAACCAGAAGAGGAAAACCCTCGTCCAATACCATTTCAGCGTTTTTTCGCGATGCAGGAAGCGCGCCCATTTTCGTGAGAAGATTTCCCAGTACAGGAATCTTGAAGGCCAATTTGTGCATGAGCCCGTACGCGGGTGTTTCAATGCCGAATCTTCGCCAAAAAGCCGCCATCGTACAGTACAGATCAGGAAAGTTTATGCTTCCGTTGTGAGTCGAAACGACAAGAGCTGCTTCGTGGGTCATGTTTTCCATTCCACTGACTTCAGCCCTGAAATAATGATCGGAAATTTTCGTCAGGTATGGATAAATCTTTCGAATCAGATCAGGATCCCGAGCGGACAGAACCCTTGGAAGCTTGCGTTCAGGTTTGACAAGGCGAAGGTAGGGCGCGGATCTTTGATCCCTCCCATCCTTTGCTGTGACCTTGTTTGTGGATGCTGAATGATGCATGGTTTTGCTCATAAATCCCGTTGTATTCCGTCAATCGAAGAAAAAACGCGACAAAAGAGTCGCCTTTTAGTAAGAATGCGACATGACCGTCGTCTTTTCAAGAAAAAACCGACACTGCCGTCGCTTTTTTTGGTATTAGTGGGAATAGTGATAGGATCGGCGTGATTGAGTCCATGTAGGAGAAGAATGATTATGGATGAGACTTCGTCTAAACGTCCCCGCCCCAAGCAAGTAAGAAGCCGTGAAACATACAAGGCGATTCTCGAGGCAGCGGCCCAACTTTTCGGTGAAAAAGGATATGACGTTGTCACGACTCACGAAATAGCAGGAAAGGCCTCTGTTTCAGTGGGAGGCCTTTACCGGTATTTTTCGGACAAGGAATCCCTGTTGATCGAAGTCTACAGACGGGAAATGAGCAGTCTCCGGCACCGGATCATTGAGCAGTTGGGAACTATGGAAACTGAGGAGGCGGAAATTCGAGCGCTTGTAACAAAAGCCATGAACATGGCTTTCAACGCCTATAGAAGCCGATCCGGGTTGTTGCGGGTGCTTAGTGAACAATCAAGAAAAATTCCTGCCTTGATTGAGTTGAGAGGCGCTCAGGAAAACGAAATCCACGAGGCTGTCGGTCGTATTTTGGAGATGGTTCCCGGTGTCACCTTGCCGGACAGAAGAATGGGAGCTTATTTAATCAGGCTTTTTTTGGAGAGCTTGATCGATAACCACGTGCTGCACGAAAAAACCCCCAAGGAATTCGATGAACTCCGCCTGACCGAGGGGGCCGTGGATTTTCTCTTGAGGTATGTAATCGGGGGAACAACGATATAGGGATGACCGAGTTCGTCATCCCCTTTCAACGAATGGATTATCTGCCTTTTCGGCCTCTTTTTTGAGCACCGCGGGCCTTGTGCTGAACTTTTCTTTCCTGAGCGGCTTTCGGTTTGCTTACCTGTTCCCGCTTGTCTTGGAACCTGGGTTTCTTTCTCACGTCCTGGCCTTTGCGCTCACCCGGTTTCACTCTTACTTCGCCGGGTTTGACCCTCACTTCGCCTGGTCTTACCCTGACTTCGCCGGGCTTTACCCTGACTTCGCCGGGCTTTACCCTGATGTCTCCGGGCCTGCCTTTTACCTCTCCAGGCCTCCGGTCGCCGGGTCTCACCCTCTCGTCACCGGGTCTACGGTGGTCTCCAGGCCTTCCCTTTACGTCTCCAGGCCTCCGGTCTCCAGGCCTCCGGTCTCCAGGTCTCACCCTTACGTCTCCGGGTCTCACTCTTACGTCTCCGGGTTTCACCCTGACTTCGCCGGGCCTTACCCTGACTTCTCCGGGCCTTACTCTTACGTCTCCAGGCCTCACCCTGACTCCGGGTTTACCGGGCCTGCCTTTGACGACCCGCCGTTTTCTTTCCGGCCGTGTCCGGATCTTTGCAGCGGGCCTGGCCTGCCATGTCTTTCTTCGCCCGGTTACGACTCTTTTCTGGAATTGTTTGCGGTGTTTCTGCCGGGCCGGGGCTCTTCTCGCGTGCCGTTTTTGCCAGTCTGAGCTCTTGTACCAGCCGCGTGCGGCTTTTCTGTCTGTTGGGCGGATTGCTGCATGCTTAACTCGTCTGCCGCGATATCTCGGGGGGTAATACAAGCCCCTGACACCGGGGATTGATCTCCGTCTTGCACGCGGCGGTCTTCGCTTCAACCTGATGCCCTTGTAAAAACCGGGAATATCCACGCCCACTCTCACGGCCAGCACTCGACCGTCGGGATGGTGAATATAATAGCCGGGACGCATGCGACGCAATCTCCGTCTATGAGCGCGGTAGTAGCGGCTTCTATACCAACCGCGGGGCAATCTTCTGTCCACACTTGCCATCCTGGCGGCAACGGCCTGGACATGCGCGGGCGGAACCTTGTATACGCCGGCTTCCAGTCTTGCCTGCATGAGAGCCAGCAGGTAAGCATGAGCAGCTATTCTGGACCTCATGGAATCGCGGCCGTGACGGACAGCGTCCATGGTTTCAATGCTGTCTGCAAATTGCGGCTGGGAAGCAACGTATTGTTCCTGGTTTTCCGCCTCGCCGGCTTGTTCGAGTTGCTGAGTGATCTCTTCGGCCTTTCTGCTCAGCTCCTCGAGTTTTTCTTCGAGTGTCTGAAAGGTTTCCGAGAGTCGCTCGATGTTTGTTTCGTGCATTCCGGCGGTTTGAGGCGCCTGGTTGGCTGCTTGAGTGTCGGTGTCTTCGAGCCACTGGTTCCAGTTCGCGTCGGCGTAGCTGTCCAATTGGCCGGATTCCTTGCCCATCTCGACTTCTATGTATCTTCCCTTGGGAACCTTGATCGGGTCGGTTTCCGGGTTGGCTGTAGGCGTTACTTCCACCTCACCGTCGTCGACTCCGATTCTGGTCGACCCGTTGAGTGCAACCGCAATGTTTAATACAGTTCCCTGAACCGCTGTCACAGCGGAGGTGGAATAAATCAGGAAAGGTCCCTGCTCAGCCGTTCTTTCGGGTACGTCGAGCTGAATCGCTCCCGCCAGAACCGTTATCGTGGCGGACGGTTGGATCAGCGTCCCGGCGCTTTCAAACATAACGGCCGATTCAGGTGACATGGCAACCGTGGAGTTGTCCCACATCACCAGCGTAGCGCTCCCGTCGTTTCCAGCTCTGACCGTGTCTCCGGCGAAGACTTCGGTTTCTTTCGCAGCGGCTTCAAAATCGCCCTTTCCAGCCTTGCGGATTTTCACTGTTCCTTCCAGTTCGGAAATCACGGCTTCGGGTTTTTCGTATTCGTCTACTTCCTCTTCCTCTTCTTCGTAGTACTCTTCGGCTACTTCTTCTTCGTAATATTCTTCTGTCTCTTCAGTCCCTTCTTCAGTTTCAGCTGTCTCCTCCTCCTTTTCCTCGGCTTTCTCCTCGGCCGGTTTTTCTTTTTCCGGATCGTCTTTTTTCGGACACCCAATTGCCGTGACCATAAAAATTGCAGCCACGACAAAGCTGAGTTTTCTCATGTTAGGCCTCCTTTTCTGCTGCCTTGTTTTTTGTCCATGAGCCGGTTTTACTACTTCCGGCATTTTTTTCAACAAACATTCTTCCAAGCCGCAAACGCGGCCACACAAATTAAAAGAAAACTAATGCATCTTGAACCATGATTTGGTAACATGAATAGAGTTCTATAGTCTATGGAAAAAAGTATTCTATTTTGGAGTGGTTGTGCCGGTTGGTTTTTCATTTTTTTTCTCGCCCAATTTAACTCCAAGGAGATTGTTCACTTTTATGTGGAGGTAAGACATGTTTCGCGTCGGTCGGTTGATTGGTCTATCCGCGGTTTTTGCGATTTTATTTATTTTCCCCGTGAAAAAAACAGGGGGAGTGGTAAGCCAGATCGATGGGACGATCCTGCCGGATTCCAATAATCTGCTTCAAGAAGCGTTGGAAATAGAAGAAGGTGTGTTCGATCCATCGGATCCGCTTTATCTTCACGCAACCCTGGACGCGGATACTTTTCCGCAGATCTTCATGCCGCCCGAATACGGCTCCGGACAGGTGGTGACTTTTTACAACATCCAGGAAGAGGCCGGTTTCGAGAACAGCTTCGGATGGTACAACGTGGGCGACACATCGCGTCTTTTCAAGGTTATTGACTGCAACATATGGGAAGGCGGTGTAAACCACGAGCCGGGCGACGTGGTGGTGGTGGATTTCGACGAAGAATTCGACAATGGAAACTGGGACGGCGGGTTCATCGGTTTCTACCTTATAACGCCCGAAGGAAACAATACCCCAAACAATTGCGGCGATTTCCATCCCCCCGAGTACTTTGGCCACATTTATTATTCAGAGGCGGAACTCAACGGCGACGGAGATTATGTGCACACCCTGGTCTATACTTCCAAGAATCACGAAAACTCGTTTTATTTCGCGCACGAAGATCTTTTCCGAGGCGGGGACAACGATTTTTCCGACCAGACGATCCGGGTTCACGGTCTGACACCGCCGTGTATTCCCGAGCCTGAAATATGCGACGGGATAGACAATAGTTGCAACGGGTTGACCGATGCTGAAGATCCTTACTTGATTGGAACCGGGGGACCGTGTGGTTCGGATGTCGGCGAGTGCAGCCCCGGAATCATAGAATGCATCAACGGCGAGCTTGTCTGCGTAGGAGAAGTGGGTCCGCAGCCGGAAGTGTGCGATGGCCGGGATAACAACTGCGACGGATTGATCGACAACAATCCCATAGACGTGGGCGCGGTCTGCGGCACGAATGTAGGAGAATGCTCTGCCGGGATCACTGCATGCGTAGACGGTGTGCTGGTATGCGAAGGCGCGGTGGGTCCGCAACCCGAAGTGTGCGACGGCAGAGACAACGACTGCGATGGGGTGATCGACAACAATCCCCTGGGGGAAGGTGAACAGTGCGGCACGGATGTGGGTGAATGCGAATTCGGTTTAACGGCCTGCGTCAACGGCGAAATGGTTTGCCAGGGGGGAGTCATGCCCAGGCCCGAAGTGTGCGACGGGTTGGATAATGATTGTGACGGGGTGATCGACAACAACCCTATCGACGAGGGAGCGCCCTGCGGGTCAAACCTGGGAGAGTGTGAATACGGCATAACGGTTTGCAGCGAAGGTTCGCTCGTGTGCGAGGGAGGAGTGGGCCCGCAACCGGAGGTGTGCGACGGCAGGGACAACGACTGCAACGGCGCAATAGATGATAACCCGATTGACGCGGGGGGATCCTGCGGCACGGATGTGGGTGAGTGTCAGGCCGGCATTTTGATTTGTTCGGGCGGCGAGCTGATCTGCCACGGAGCGGTGGGTCCGCAGCCGGAAGTATGCGATGGGTTGGACAATGATTGCGACGGGGTAACCGACAATGATCCCATGGACGCGGGGGGATCCTGCGGTTCGGATGTG
>SLPX01000248.1 GCA_007131745.1 Myxococcales bacterium | reverse complement strand
GATGCGCCAATCCGGCATTTGTAAACTTTCTGCATTCTCTCAAAGACAATCCACGGATTCCGGAATCCGCTGCTTCTCCCAAAAACAAAAGCAGATCTTCAGCAGTTATGTTCTTGTCAGCTGGTTGAATAAACCATTTCGAGTTCTCAGGAATGGAGAATTTTTTGATATCTGCAAGGGATGTGCGTCCGAGAAGCTTTGGTTCATCCGATAACGATTCGGGAAAAATATAGACATCTGCACGGAATTCTCTTTCCACGTGTTCCTGAAATACCGCTGTGTCCCCTTTGGATTCAGTTACATCCGGGGATGCATCGGTAGTTTCGCGGGTTGGTTTTTTTGGGCATCCTACGAAGAGAACGAGCAAGGCCGGTAAAAAAAGCGCTTTTGCAAACAAGATCTCATTTTTCATATACATATTTCATTTCTTTCACTGTACCGGCTTTTCCACCATAATCCGTGGAACCAGCCGCAATGAAAACACCTCCGTCCAGCATCAGTAACCGTCCGAAAGACCAAGTCTTGAAAAGTTGAGCAATAGAGCGATCCCAACCTGTAAGACAACACGGAGGATCGCATGCCGCAAAACTGGAAGAACGTTTTTGCACTGCCTCCTTGACCAAAAATCAAAATGGGTTTCGGCTCCGGTAATCTCGTTTCAATAGGCGGCATTGCAGTTTCGGCTCTTTCCACCGGCTCTAACCTCTCCGGTAGCAACATCAGTGCAAATGTTTGTCAAACTTTGTCAGGAAATGTCCTCGCTCGGAGTCTTAGGTTTTTTATTCAATGCTTCTTCGAGCATACATCCAAGCTGGTCCGCGGCGAAAGGCTTGTGAAGCAAGCCGAAGAATCCCATCCCCTCCAGTTCGCTCTGTGAAATATTTTCCAGGTAACCGGTACACAAAATCACGGGAAGATTCGGATTCACCTGTTTTATCTTGCGTGTAAGCTCCAGGCCTCCTACGTGCGGCATCACCTTGTCGGTCAACACCGCATCGAACAAATCCGGAGATTTTCTGAAAACTTCAAGGGCTTCGAGTCCGCCGCGCACCATGGTTACTTCGTAACCCAATTCCCTCAGCATTTCCCCGGCAACGTCAAGAGCCGGTTGCTCATCGTCGACACATAGTATCCGTCGGCCTCCACCCTTGCTCTCCTTGATCACAGGTGTCAAATCTTCTTCGGGAACAGCATCCTGGACAGCAGGAAAGTACACCTCGAAAACGGTTCCCTTTCCCGGTGAGCTTTTCACCTTGATATCTCCGCCGTGATTTCGAACGATTCCGTGTACTATGGTCAAACCCAGCCCCGTGCCCTTATCCTTCTCTTTAGTTGTATAGTAAGGTTCAAATATCCGTTCCAGCACGTCTTGCGACATGCCGCAACCGCTGTCGATCACACAAAGCTTTACGTACCTTCCTTTTTCAAGGCTCGGGGTATCGAACTTAACGGGATCTTCGATCAGAACCGGTCCCACCACCACCTCGAGGACACCTCCATTTTCCTCCATGGCGTGAAAAGCATTCGTGCACAAGTTCATGACGACCTGGTGTATCTGCGTGGGATCGGCCAGAATGACATCCGGAAACGTCATGGAAGAAACTACAGCAGAAGAAGAAGGCTGCGCGGGCGATGGAGGTTGGGAGACTGCAATATCCGAAAGTTCTTCGTAGGAAATTTCAATATGCGAAGGCAACGTGGCCCGAAGCAGCCTGACCGTCTCCCTGACCGCACTTCCCAAGTAAACCGGCTTGAACGGCTGCTCTCCTTGGCGACAAAAAGAAAGAATCTGGACCACCAGGTTGTCCGCTCGGCGGCAAGCCTTCAAGACCATCTTCAGATACCGTTCCAACCGGTCGATGTTTTCCATTCGCTGGATGGCGAGTTGAGTATATCCGGAGATTACATGAATTACGTTATTGAAGTCGTGCGCGATACCTCCGGCCAAGGTTCCAACGGCCTGCATTTTCTGCACGGTCCGCAAGTGTTTTTCCATCGCCTTTTCTCTCGTTACATCGCGCTCGACCGCCACGAACTCGACCACATCGCCCTTGTTATCACGCACCGGCGAAATAGTGGCATCGACCAGGATTTTCCTCCCTTCCTTGGTTTCGTTGCAAAAAATGCCTTTCCACATTCTGCCGCTTCTCAAGGTATCCCACATTTGCGCGTAATATGCGGGATCGTGATCTCCACTTTCGAGCATGGTCACGGATCGGCCCATGACTTCCTCGGAGCAGTATCCCATCAGACGTGTAAAAGCCGGATTCACATACAGGATCCCGCCTTCGTAATCGGTGATTATTATCGCTTCGCCCGCATGTTCCAGGGCAGTCTGTTGAAAGTTCAGCCCGTCAGAAATCCGAATGCTCTCCCGTCCGCTCCGCGATGCAACCTGTCCGGCCGTGAAAGCAACATCCACGAAACTCTCCAACCGCCCCGACCCATTCGGTCCGTTTTTGAGCAACAGGCTTTCACACCTGATCCAAAGTTCCCTTTTTCCCGGCGCCTCCGCCAACCGAAACTCAAATGGGCCCGCGTTTGCAAGCTTTCTCCTTTCGCACAGAAAATAACCAAACAAATCCCGGCTTCGTTCATCCACGCGATCCCCGATAAACTCCTTTAGAAATTCTTCGGCTTGGTGTCCTACCATACATTCCGGTCCAACTCCCAGGAAACCGGCAAGCGCATCGTTTACATACGTCACCACGTCCCGGTCGTCGCAAAAAGCCAACCCTACCGGTCTCCGACTCATCAACGCTTCCATCATAGCAGCCACTCCCTCAAATCTTCAGACACGCCAAGATGACGAAACCAACCTATATCAAACTTCTACAAAAGACTCAAAACCAAAACACGGATTTACACCGCAAACATGGTTACCGGCTAAGGCTCTTCAAAAAATCTTTCAATCCTGTTGCAATTCTCCCTGATTTCGATGTAAACAATCTCCCGCCGCTCAATGAAAAGAACCCGCTTGGACCACGGCGGCCTAGAACCGGTTGGGTGTTTTAGATGGACGACAAACCCCGAAAAAACGGAAGCAACAACACATCAAACAAAGAAACCGGCTTAACCAAACCGAAAAAACCACCCACTAAGCCCATTGTTTCCGAACCCGTCACCCCCCCAAAAGGGATTGGACGTTTGTTCTCCGCTGTGTTCGGCACGCCTCCATCCGGAAAGTTCGGAACTTTCACCGGTGTTTTCACTCCCTCAATTTTGACGATCCTGGGAGTTATCATGTTCCTGCGATTTCCGTGGGTCGTGGGACATGCCGGCCTCGCGGGCGCGCTTCTCATCGTGCTAATCGCTCACTTGCTGACAATACCGACTGCGTTGAGCGTGGCGTCCATTGCAACAAACCGCACCGTAAAAGCGGGGGGTGATTATTACATGATTTCCCGCTCTCTCGGCCTGGAAGTGGGCGGCGCTATCGGCATCGCTCTCTTTTTCGCCCAGGCCCTGTCGGTGACACTATACATCCTGGGTTTTTCCGAGGCCCTCGTCGACACCATACCTCTATTGCCTTATGAAATAACGTGTATCGTCAGCACACTGCTTGTTGCAGGGTTGGCATTTTGGGACACGTCTTTGGCCCTGAAGACCCAGTTCATCATAATGATTCTCATAGGGCTTAGCCTGATTTCCGTGTTTACCGGCGGTGGTGAGAGCGCTCCGCAAGAGGTTTCCCTTTGGGCTCAAACCATCGACGGAAACCGGCCGGAAACCTTTGCCGTGGTTTTCGCGGTCTTTTTCCCCGCGGTGACCGGTTTCACCCAGGGCGTTTCCATGTCCGGCGATCTTGAAGACCCCAGGAAATCCCTGCCTGTCGGAACGTTCGCCGCGGTGGGAGTCGGCCTGGTAATCTACGTCGCGCTGATGGTTTTCATGGCCTATCAAATGGACCCGCTGGCGCTTCGCAACCCGGACAAGATCTTGATGAAAGAACTCGCAAGGATTTCCATCCTGGTCACACTGGGCATCCTGGGCGCAACACTGTCATCGGCCATGGGTTCGATCCTGGGTTCGCCCCGCATTCTTCAAGCCATTGCAAAAGACCGTATCGTACCGAGGTTTCTGGGCAAAGGCCACGGACCCACGGATATGCCCAGAATCGCAACTATTGCAGCGCTTGTCGTAGCGCTGGGCGGTTTCGGCATCGCTTTTACTTCAGAATCCGGATTGAATGCAATCGCGTCGATCATCACAATGTTTTTCCTGACATCTTACGGATTTTTGAACCTTGCGTGCGGCCTGGCCAAGTGGTCGAATACGCCTTCTTTCCGTCCCACCTTCCGGGTTCCCGCGGTCATTTCCCTTGCCGGAGCGGGCGGTTGTTTTTACATGATGTCGATGATCAATCTTCCGGCAATGATTGCGGCGGTCGTGCTGATGTCCTTGATATACATGGGGCTTCAAAAGAGACACCTGAACAAGAACTGGGGAGACATGCGTCACGGAATCTGGTCCGCGCTCATCAGAAAAGGACTCCTGACTCTTCAAAACGTGGAGTATCATCCACTAAACTGGCAACCTCACTTGGTCATCATGGGCGGATCGCCCAAGGCGCGTCGTTATCTCTTGGAAACCGCCGACTGGATTTGCGGAAAGTCCACCCGCGGCATTGTGACTTATTTTTTCATCATGCAAGGCGACTTGCTTGAACTGGGGAAACGCCTCAAATCCACGACCAAGAGTCTCCAAGATCATATCAGGAAGGAGTTCCCGGATGTATTGACCGAAGTGCATGTGTGCAACAAAGTCTACGAAGGAATCATTTCCGTGGCTCAAACCCATGGAGTCACAGGCTTTGCAGCCAACTCGATCCTAATGGGCTGGCCGGACGCAACCGACGAACCGGAAGAAGCAGCGAACCTGGTCCGCAGATTAGCGAGTCTAGACAAGAGTTTGCTGTTTGTAAGCTACAAGCAGGACAAGGGATTCGGAAACCATCGCTCCATCGACATCTGGTGGGGTGGGTTGGAATGCAACGGCGGGCTGATGCTTATGCTTGCCGCCATGCTCACTGAAGAGGGCGAATGGGAAGGCGCTCATGTAAAAGTGAAGATGATCGTCGACGAAACCGCCCCACTGAGCTTAACGCGGCGCAACCTGGAACGAATAATTGGTGAAGCCCGGCTTGATGCCGAAGCTGTAATCCTTGTGCAAAAAGACGGCAGCATCGGCGACATGATAACTGAAAACAGCACTGCCGATCTGGTAATGATGGGTTTGCGTCCTCCCGATCCATCAGAAAAAGGAATTGATTTTATTGCCCGGGTCAACAACCTGGTTGAACGCCTGCCCACCACCCTGCTCATAAGAGCATCAAGCGAATTCGAAGGCGCTCAGATGTTGTTTGAAGAAGAATGGACTCCCCCGGCGAAAAAGAAATCCCTTTTCGCAAAGCTGAAAAGAAAAGCCGACAACTGAGTTTTTAAGGGCTGACTCGCACTCCATCCAGCACCCTTGAGTGGATAGAGCCGCTCGTAGCAACCACACCCCGATTCTGCTCAAGACGACAACCCGTGGAAAAACCCAACCGCCTTCCATCCAGGTCGGTTACCATTCCTCCGGCGCACTCCACGACAAGCGCTCCCGCTGCATGATCCCATATTTTTTCCCGATAACCTCTCTTTGTCGGCACCCGCAAATACAGGCAAGCCTCGCCCATTGCCACCACTGCGTACTTGCACTGGGAATCTATGCGATACGGCTCGGGTGAAAGCCCGGCCACGGCCGCTATGCGCGCGGAAACAGACTGGTTCGTGTGAGCTTTTTCCACGGACTCACAGAATCTTGCCCGTGCCGAGTCCGTTTTCACGGGCGCACGCACGGTTCGCAAATGCGCGTATGCACCGTCCCGCTCCCCGGCTTCCGGAAACACCGAATACATTTCGCAACTCTCACCCCTCGCTGCGGCAAAGATCGCTCCCTTGCGGTCGCCTATATCAAGGTTCGGGCAACCCAGAACTCCCAGCACGGGCATTCCTTTTTCAATGTATGCAAGCGCGACAGCGTATTGGTCGCCCCTTAAAAAACCTTTTGTTCCATCGATGGGATCCAAAGTCCAGAATCCGTCATCCACTGCGTCTCCTCCACCGACTTGTATCCACTCCAGTACTTTTTCCGCGGTCACATGTTGCATCTCTTTTTGAACCGCGCCTAAAACAGCGTCCAAAATCCCGGAGTTTTCCGGAGATCTCAAAGCATCCGCGCCCTCTTCCGCTACTATGACCGCCCGCTCTTTGAATGCTTGGCCTAAAAACCCGCACACAACCGCCTGGGAAGCAAAATCGGCCACGGTTACCGGGCTCCCGTCGTCCTTGTTCAATATCCCGTCGCGGGACAAAGCACCTTGTATCCTCCCACATACCCGGCAGGCTTTTCCGACCGCCTCTATCGCTGCATTCAACTTTTCCTCTATCCCCTTCATAAATCAAACTCCTTCCGAGCCCGGCCGGCAGGACGAGGAATCAGCGGACGGTAAGCGGCGTCCTTGCGACCTCCCGTCCCGTAAGGTTTCGGACGCTCAAATCATACCGGCCGACGGGGACGTTTTCGAGGCGAAGGCGGGCGGAGTGGGGGCCGATGCAGCGGGTAACATCCTCTGTGGGTTTTTCAACCTGAACCACCACGATGTTGCCCTCAATCCGCGCCGAAAATGTAGGCGAGGGAGAGCAGTAGAAGACGAAGTTTTCCAGGGTCAGGACCAGGGCGTTGCGCTCGGCGGTGACTGTGACCGAGGTCGTCTCGTCTCCGCTCGTGGCGGGGGCGGTGTCGCTCCCGGACACCCGAGTGATTCTCAACTCCGGCTCCTGAGATTGATCCGTTTTCGAAGGTTCTGTTGTCGAAGGCTCTCCAGTCCATTCTTTGGTCGAGGACTGCTCCTCCTCGGCGGCCGGCTCTGCGTGGTGGCCGGAAGCAACCGTCGTTCCGGGCTCCTTGTTCCCGCTGCAGGCCGGAAGCATGGCGGTTACCAAGAAAAGGGATAGAACTCTGGGTGTTGTCATTGATGGAACCTTTCTAACCTCAAACGCGGGCAACAGCCGTGTCAGGTCGTCAGCCGTGGCAGGCAGCCCTGCAATGGTGTAATATAATCGGTTTTAGGGAATCCGAATCCACCTTTCAAGAAAAATTGTCGGCAAATCCTTTATTTTGCTATTCTTTGAAAAATCGATCCAGCAAAATATCTTCAACATTCCGTCTGGAATCTATAACGGACAAAATGAAAACATTGCTATCTGATGTTCTGTATATGATTCGCCAGGGTGGAACAATTATTTCTCGATAAATATGTATACCCTGATCTCTCAGTTCAGGTACAATCCTACCCCGATGGGGCAAGGTACGGAGGCGCCACGCTTTATTTCTGATTTTCTTCAATATTTCTAGTGCATTGATAGGGCCATCAACCGATATCCGATCAATTATTTGCTCTAAATCGCTTTGTGCAGCCAAAGCCCATCCAACATGATACTTTTTTCCCATTTACTTCTTTTTTTTCAGTGCGCTTTCGATTTCATCGAACACATCTTCTTGTGACTTTGTTCGCCCTTCCCTTACATCGGCTTCCCCAACCGAAATAAGCTTCAAAAGACCGATGGCATTACGCATGTTTTCATAACTTTCCGGATCTTGAATTACAGCCCGAGGCTCACCGTTTTGGGTTATTATCACTGGTCGATGCGTTTCATTAATCTGTTTGAGCAAATCGGCCGCCCGTGATTTCAAATAAGTAACAGGCTTAATATCGTTAGTAATATTCATACTACAATCCTCCTGTCCAAATAAAGTACCATATTCGGACCGCATATCAAGTTCCATCTGCATCCTGAAAATTATCCTGGAAATAAAGCCGGTTGACAGCACACACTGTTTTTTGAAAAACTCTTTGCAGGAGGTTTTCGGCCATGAAACATAAAACCGGTTTTTTTTCAGGGTGCGTCTTAGGGTTTGTGATTGCGGTTTTCGGGGTATCGGCATGCGGAGGGGATTCAATCGGCACGGATGTCTGCCCGTTCGATGAATGCATTTTGTGCGAAAACCAGGCTGACTGCCCTGAATCCATGCATTGCCCGGAAGGTGGTGGGTATTGCACGCCGAATGTTTGCACTCCGGGCGAGTCGGTCTGTGAAAACGGCTCGGTAATGACATGCAACGAAATCGGGAGCGGTTTTGGCGCGCCGCATGAGTGTGCATCCAGCGTGTGCGTCGATGGACGGTGCGGATGCTCTTCCGAGGCCGACTGTGTTGAAGGCGAGGAGTGTATTGAGGGGTTGTGTGAGTGTCTCTCATCCGTCTACTGCGCGGGATCCTGTTGTGGAGAAAATGAAGAATGCGCGCCACACCGGGTCTGCGAGGGGGACGATTGCCGGATCGAGCTTGCATGCCGGCCCATCTGTGCCGGCACGGTCTGCGGACTCTTCGGCGAGCTCTGCTGTGAAGGCGACACCCCCGAATGCGGGCCCGCGGGAAACTGCGCGCCAAGCTGTGCGGGGCTGGGTGAGCTGTGTGGAGAAAACTTTGATGAGTGCTGTCCATCCGGAGATTTCTGTGTTTTCGGTGAATGCCGCACTCCGGGAGGACCCTGCGATATATTCTCGGACTGCGACTTTGGTGAGTACTGCGACGAATCCATCGGAAAGTGCATGCCGGACGACTTTCCCGAAGGCATAGAGTGCACAAGGGAGGTTGATTTCGACCTCTTTGATCTCGAAGAGTTGTGGCATTTCGCGGGCATCGAACACAACGGCCTGATTTATGAAAACGTCCAAAGCATCCCGGTTACTGCGGACATGAACGGGAGCGGCACCCCCAACGTCGCGGTTACAGTCTACGCCGGCTCCAACCAACACTACGCAATTCTCGTGGTTTTAGACGGCACGAACGGCGAACCAATCTATGTCAACACTGCACGCGTGTTCTCCGGCCAAGGGCACATCGCTCTCGGCGACGTCACGGGAGACGGCTACCCGGAAATGCTCGTAACCATGGGCGGGACGAATGCAGGAGCCGCTCTCGTGAAAAACGTGGTAGCCTGCCCCGATCCGGACGCGGATCCCGACGGTTGCTTGCTCTGGCACGTGCAGCAAGGCACGCTGAGTATCCAAATGAACGGCATGGGACCCCTCTTCGCTGACCTTGACGGCAACGGCATGGTGGAAGCCATAATCGGAACCATGGTGATCGACGCCCTGAGCGGGGAGATCCTGGCGGACGGAACCCAGGCGAGCCGGGGACACAACGGGCTCGCAAACTGGGGTAGCGCCGCGGCCGCGGACCTGGACGGAAGCGGCACCCTGGAAATCCTAACCGGAGACTGCGCATGGCGGCTCGACCGGGACGGAACGGGTGGGATCGGCTCCGGAGCCCTCGACATGCTTTGGTGCAACGATACGTTCAACAACGGAATACCGGCGGTGGCCGATATCGTGACCACCGGCGGCCGCGCCGGCCTTCCCGAGGTTGCGGTTGTGCGAAACGGTGTCCTGCGCATTCTCGACGGGCAGACCGGCGAAACACTGTACGAAGTGAATGTCCCGGGCGGAGGAGCAGGAGGCCCCCCGAACATCGCGGATTTCGATGGAGACGGAACCGTGGAGATCGGTCTTCCCGGCGCGGATTGCTACACCGTGTTCGACTTGGACTGCCTCGAAGGCGTGGATGCCGGGGGCCTCTGCGATCATCCGGTCTTCCCGGAATGCACGCCGGGAATAGATTGCCTCGTGGAACCTTGCCCGGACGCGAATCTCGAAGGAGGCGTCGGCCCGGGGGTGCTTTGGTCCATTCGCACCCAGGACGGTTCCATGACCACCGGCAGCTCGGTCTTCGACTTCCAGGGCAACGGCCGTAACGAAATAGTATATAATGACGAATGCCGTCTCTACATCCTTGACGGTCAAACAGGCCAACCGCACATGATGCGTCTCAACACGTCCCGGACCGCCACCGAGTACCCGCTGGTGGTCGACGTAAACGGTGACGGCAGAAGCAACCTCGTGGTGATAGCCAACCGGGACCAATATAATAGGGACTGCGCAGCGTGGCTCAACCCGGCGAGCCCGAGCAATCGCCCCGACTGGTTCCCCGAGTGCTTCGGAGACGGCCCTCGGCCGCCCGAGTGCGACACCGGCACGAGTGGGGTCTTCGCGTTCCAGGACACGGCAGACCTGTGGGTGCGCACCCGGCCTATCTGGAACCAACACGCCTACTCGATAGACAATATCATGGACGATGGAAGCGTGCCCATGGTCCAGGCGAAGTCATGGGCTTCCCACAACACCTTCCGGGCCAACCGCCAGGGAGAACGTCCGCTCAACTCCCCGGACGTGGTGGTCAGCTATCTACAGGCCAATACGCTGAATTGCCCGCCTCATATTCATTTGCAGGCAACCATACAAAACCTGGGA
Organism: Myxococcales bacterium; assembly: GCA_007131745.1. The sequence continues at coordinate 21,062 of SLPX01000248.1, read as the reverse complement.
ACGGCCGGAATACCGGCCGGGCTCCCGGTGAGCCTCTACAATTTGGATGGCGACATTTTACTTCAAACTGTTGAGGTACAAGAACCCATCCTTCCCGGCGGTACCAGTGTGGTGTCTTTTTTCTACGAAGTGCCGGCGGAACTCCAAAACACAGCTCTGAACTTCCGGGTGGTCGCGAACGACGATGGCGAGAACTCACCGGTGGAGGATTGTAACCCCGACACGGCTTCCGCTACGATCCACGATCTGTGGTGCCTTGTCGTCGTAGGCTAGACATCCACTTTTTCCGGCCGGGTTCAAAAAAAAACTTTTCATGTTATATTGCAGCCGGTTTCCGCAGTGTTTTTTTCTTTGTCCCGAAACACAAAAAGCAGGTGCATGAAGAACTCCATTCGTAGGCGTATATTTGGAATCGAGATAGAAATCCATCCCATTGTCTTTCCGATCGGCGCCGGATTGATCCTTGCCTTTACCCTTCTGACCGTCTTGATGCAACAAAGAGCATTGATGCTTTTCAACCGGATCAGGGAATTCATACCCGAACATTTTTCCTGGCTCTATGTCTTTTCCATGACCGGTTTTTTGCTCTTCGCTCTCTACCTTCCCTTCAGCCGTTTTGCACAAATCAAGCTGGGGCGGGATGATGAAAAACCGGAATTCAGCCGGCTAACATGGCTATCCATGTTGTTCAGCGCGGGAATGGGAATCGGCATGCTTTTTTTCGGGGTTGCCGAGCCGATGCACCATCTCATTCACCCTCCGAAAGGAAGCATCTCTTCTCTTACCGGCCCCGGTCAAGCCATGGCTGTCACCTTGTTGCACTGGTGCTTTCACCCTTGGGCGCTTTATTCCGTGGTGGCCCTGAGCCTGGCTTATTTCGGTTTCAGGCGTGGGCTGCCCTTATCTTTCCGCTCGGTGTTTTTTCCTCTGTTGGGCAAACGCATTCACGGTCGATTGGGAGATATTGTTGATGTCATGGCACTTTTAGCGACTCTTTTCGGCCTTGCGACATCCCTCGGTCTCGGCGCGAAACAAGTAAACGCCGGCTTGACCCACGTGTTCGGCCTTCCGGAAGGAGCGACTGTGCAAATCATTTTGATAGCGTGCATCACCGCCATGGCTGTTGCATCTCTCGTATCCGGTCTGCACGTTGGAATCAGGCGCCTCAGCGAACTCAACATCGGGCTGGCGACAATGCTGATGATTTTCCTTTTCATTGCAGGACCCACGGTTTACCTGCTCGACGCGTTTGTTCAAAATATCGGCAGCTACATGCAGGTCATCGTCCGTCGATCATTTTGGACCGCGGCCAACTCCCCGGGCGGTGGTTCTGAATGGTTGGGAAATTGGACGGTGTTTTATTGGGGGTGGTGGATCGTATGGTCGCCTTTTGTAGGGATGTTTATCGCCCGCGTTTCGCGCGGGCGCACAATCAGGGAGTTCATAGCCGGGGTTCTGCTCGTCCCGACGGGAGTATCAGTTGTATGGATGACTGTCTTCGGAAACACCGCCATACACCAGGAAACAATTACGAAAAACAGGCATGCTCACAAAATCGTTTTGCAAGACAAGGACCACGGACTCTTCCTGACCAAAGAAGGCCGCCTCACCGCGCCCGATGCTCTCGCTCTGTCCGATCCGAGAAATATCCTGGTGAAAAAAAGCGATAGCGGCTCTTTGTTGTCTGCCGTGCGCGGCAGACCTCTGGATTACAAGCACGGCGTCTTGATAGACGGTTACACGAAAAAGCCTTACAGACCTTCGAACGATGAAGTCTTCACCGGAAAATACCGCTACAAGGAAAAAGATCTCACGATCGGAGAGTATCTTTTACTCCCTGTGATGAACGACAAGGGCACTGGAAAGCGGGATACGACAGCCACCGCGTTGTTCCTGCTGCTCGATGCATACCCCTTGTCTTGGCTCACCAGCCTGCTTGCAACCCTTTGTATAATCCTGTTCTTTGTTACCTCATCGGACTCCGCATCCCTGGTGGCCGACATGATCGCTTCCGGTGGCAGCAAAAATCCCGCGCTTGGAACCCGGTTGTTTTGGGGCATTCTTGAAGGGTTTCTCGCGGCGGTGTTGTTAACGGCCGGAGGCCTTGCCGCCCTGCAAACAGGCTCCATCGCTCTGGGGCTCCCGTTTTGCATTCTCATCATAATCATGTGCGTGAGCCTTGTGAAAGGCTTGAAGCAAGATCGCTCGAACGGTTAAGGCATGGCTTCGCCGGGGCCCACAGGAATTCCCAGCCAATACCAGATCACAAGCAATGCAATCCAGGCGATGCCGGTAAATACGGCGAAAGGCAGGAGCAGCCTGATGAGAGTTCCGACGCCCGCGTCCTTCCGGTATTCTTTAACCCAGGCGAGCGCGAGTGGAAAATACGGATACAGCGGCGAGATGCCGTTTGTGATGGAATCGCCGATACGATAAACAAGCTGGGATATCGCAGGCGTCAAGGGCTTGTCCAAGAACATGAACATGGGAACAATTATCGGGGCCAACATCGCCCACTTGGCCGCGCTGGATCCCAGGAATATGTTCAATACCGCCACTACAACAACGGTCACGGCCATCAACGGCGCGCCCTGGATTTGGAGATCATTTAAAAGGTTGGCTCCTGATATGGCCACCACCCGATCCAGGTTCGACCATTGGAAGAGCGCCACGAACTGACCGATTATCAAGATCAACACGATCAATCCGCTCATTCCCTTCACGCTCTTGCCCATCATGTTTGGGATATCCACCAGCTTGGTGATTTTGCGGGTGACAACACCGTACACAACTCCGGGGATCGCGAAGAAAAAGAACAGAATCGCAACCATGCCCATGAAAAAAGGCCCCCTCATGTGATCCGGCATTATTTCGACCCTGACTACTTCGGCAGGATCCCCGCGCGGCGCTTTGTCCGCGAGAAACACGTGTACGGTCGCGCCGTCCCTCCACGTCTGTTCATTTACTTCCTCAAGAACAAGTCTTCGCTTTTCAAACGCGATCTGGCGGATGACTCGGCCGTCTTGGGTCTCCGTCATCGTGGTTCCAAGAACTCTCCGAACTTTCGTTCCCTCGGAGACTTCGCTTATCTTTATCGTTTCTATTTCCTTTACGTTATATCTGAGCAACCCGTCCTCGGGGATGAACGTTAGCAGGATCAGGCCTGTAAAAATCACCATACTCACAAGCGCCCAGAGCAGACCCTTTTTGCGGATTTTGATTTCTGCCGGATCCTGTTCCTCGTCGGGCTTGACATCCTTGGGTTCGCCGCACGCTGGAATGGTATACCTGCGGCCCACCCATGTCATGACGATGGAAAGCATGAGCACCGACGCTATCATGAAGTAGAGATTCGCTGCGGCTCCCACGTGCAAGTTCGGATCTTCCAGTGCCTCATTGGTGAAACCGGCGAGCAGCACATCCGTGCCCCTTGGTATGAGCGTCGCGGTAAACCCCGCGGTGCACGCGGCGTAACCCAGCACAACACCTGCAAGCGGATTTTTTCCCGTTTTCTTGAACGCGAGCGCTGCCAGAGGCGGAACAACCACTATGCCCGCATCGGATGCCAGGTTACCCATGATACCGGTCACCACGATGATGGGAAGGAGCAAGAAATCGGGCACGCGCGTCATACTGCCCAGCACGGTCTCCAACAACCCGGTATGCACGGCCATGGAAACTCCCATCAACATGACAAGCATGAGACCCATCGGGGCGAAATGAGCAAAATTGTCCACCATCTCCAATACGAATTTCTGAAGGCCGTACCTGGAAAAAAGGCTCTGAACAGCAACCGTCTCGCCGGTGATCGGATGAGTAACGGAAACACCCACAAGACCGAGGATCAAAGACAAGACCAGGACGAAACAACTAAGATAGAAAAAGATCCAAAAGGGATGGGGCAAACGATTGCCGGTTCGTTCTATCCAGTCCAGAAACCGTTCCATATCGAAGGGAGCACTCCTTTCAATCGTCGTGACAAGGAAACCGGTGCATCATCGCAAGGAATTATCAAAATTTCCGCGCCGCGGCAAGCGCAATATAGGCATAACAGCCTCCGATCGCAAAAGAAATCCACACATTTATGAACAAAAGGGTGTGTTCAATCAACTCTTACAGCGCGCAGCATCCATGAAGCGCCGTGTTGATGGGTCTGGGTGAGTTTGCGACCCCAGCTTGTCCGTACCGGAAGTAGAACGTTTTTTACCAAGGTCGATTCCAAAATATTGAATCCCGCCCCGTCCAGAGCCGGAACTATAAAATCATTTAGATGGGAATCGTCCAACCGCGGGATCTCCAATCGTTGAACAAGTTCACCATCCGCGTAGAGACTGTCATTCAGCAAAACCACGAGTTCTCCGCCTCTCTTGAGACAGGAACACAGTCTTTCGTGCAATGAATCTTCATTCGTGAGAAAACTTCTAAGCAAGCTTCCCCATGGAAAGTTGATCATTAAAAGATCAGCTATTTGGAACAGTTCACCGGGCAAACATTCAGCAGCCAAAATCAAATACACGAGGTTCCCGCGTCCACCTTTTTTCAAAGATCGCGAACTTTTCGATGCTATCGGCTGAAGGTTTTCCCTGGCTGCATCCACCCCCAGAAAAAACGTCTCCGGATCCTCGCCGGCCATTCGGTAGACAAGCTTTCCGTCACCACAACCAAGATCCATGCACACTCGTTTGAAGCCGGCCGCGGCTTCATCAAGATCCGAGCGGTTTATGTTCCCGCTCTTCTTTCCGATCAACTGCTCCAAACAATCGCTCCAAGTAACCCCGGGCCGTCAAAATGCGAATCTGGCACGGGTCCACACCATCGAGCTTCCCGCGGCCGGATCCCCGAAACGAGTATGATTCCTGCCCAGCATTATCAGACCTCCCGCGCTCAACTCCGCTCCCTGTCCCAAAGACCAGGTGTATTGCGGGTAAAGCATTACCGAGTAACCTTCCTTGCTGAAGGGGTGGTGCCACTTGGAAACCCTTTTGGTGCCGTCGAAATACCGCTCGTGGACTCCGCCCATATCAATGATGAAGAAGAGGCGCAAAAGCATTGCATCCCGGTAGAACTTGTAGTCGACACCGGTTACCAGGTAATCGCTGATCCTGGGTCGCACCCATTCGTGAGCGCACTCTCCAACGGTTTCATGGGACATGCATGCAAAGTATCCCGCGGACGGTTCGTCCGTTCGAAACCTTGTGGGCGCCCAACCCTGCTGAGCCGCCCATAGATTCGAAAGCCAGTCGCCCGCACCGAACTCATCCGGAAATCCGTGCACCCATTGCACGTTCGCCCACCAGTTCTGGGAAAAAGTATAGTCAAAACCCAGAACCCATTTTAAAAACGGGGTGTTGTCGACTACCGTGGGTCGACGCGGATTCTCAGGGTCGATTCTCGAATAGTCGTACTCACCATCCTCAATAATTCCGAAATTCTCCTGGAATAGAGCCATGGTCATCCGCTGCGGGAAAAACACGCCGGCTTCAAACCACCAGCCCACAGGCTCAAGGGTTCTGACGGCACGCCGCAAGGCCCGCGCCCATGGAATCTGGCCAGCCATGTCGAAGCCGATCACATGCATTCTCGGAAATGCGAGATCCACTCGCGTCTGTATGATGTTCTCATCGGGATTCATGAATGTCTTGCTGAAGACAGGCTGGGGCATTTTTGAGCGCCCGTAGTAGTAACTGAACGAAATGTCCTGCTTGAGCACCCTGCCCCTGATCCTGACCCCAACCTGGGAATTTTTTATATCGGTGTCGGGCAGCAAGAGTCGGGCCTCGGTGACTCGGGTGGGTCCGTCGGTGAGGATTTCACCAACGTAGCGCTCCGCGCTGAGCTGCCAACGGTAATGGTCCTCCACGATAGGAATCCTGTCGGGCGAGGCAAGACCCAGGGAAGCGGACCGGGGAAGCAGGTTAGGCCTGAAAATGGGCACCCACGCGGCCGTAATGTTCCAGTCCAGGTTTATCGCGAAATCCGCCCGCACCATCGGCGTTGCAAGCAGATCCCCAAACATCAGCCTGTCTTCCAGGTTCAACGGGTTCAGATTGGACGTAGGATTGAACTGGTCCGCGGTGCCCCAGTTCACTATCTGCTGACCTATGCGAAGATCCAGCTTCTCCGTACCCAATCCCAGTATGTCCACATACAGAGCATGGGCTTCGATCCGAAATGGATCCATCATGTTTCTCTGTGTCATGGACGGAAGATTGGTCAACTCGGTGTTGTAGCCGAGCATTACGAGATCCACGTCCGCTACACCCCTGACCCTTCGGCCCCGTGCCTCGGCCTTGAATTTCACCCGGTTCTCATTCCTGGAAAAGCCGTGCGGTATAAGGGTAATTTCCCTCAGCTGACCGGTCCGCCATGCTTCCTGCAGCCAAGGATTGCGCAGAGCCTCGGCCCTTGGGATCCTTTCTCTCGTTGTCTTCTCCTGCACGATGTAGCGAAGATCGGTCTGAAGGGTAATGGAATAAGTCGTTTCAAGTTGAGCATGAGCCGTTCGAACGAATCCGAAAACCACTGAGCCAAATATGACTGCAAGGGCCGATACACATATCAATCCGGTTTTGACGCGCACGTTTCACCTCTTGCTGTTTCACATTCAATAAAGGACGGCATGACGTCAGGCTCGGTCGCCGTGTTAAGATATTTTCAACCTCCACGCTGCAAATGCCGGACCGTGAAGTACCTGTCCGGAATGCCGTGATTGAAATTACTCTCAAGAAGAATCAGGTCGGTGGTAGCGTTTCCCTGACGGTGATCCACCATCCTTACTCTCTTGGGAGCGCAATGCTTGTCTTTCTGCTCGCAACTCCACCCGGTCATGGTCTGTGTTCTAAGCAGCCTTCCCTTCTCGCTCAGGTAACGAATTTCAACCGCCTGCCTCATGTTCTTTTCTATCTTCATCCAGAGTTGCGGAAACGCCACGTTCTTACCTTTCTTGGGAGTAAGCCTGATATACCAGTGGTTCGCATCCTCCTTGAGGAATCGAGCGTCATAATCCCCGGACCATTGGCCGATGGCCATATCGTCAAAAGTCATCACCGACCCCATGAACCCCTGGTTTCTCACGTGGCCCGCGATACGCCTCACCCTCCTGTAGGCCGGAAGCCATATGTACATTTCCTGCCTGCTCATAACCAGGATCGACTGGCCCCGCACATCGCCCGGATCGGTGAACCTCATGAGCCTGGTCCATCCCGGCCGGTTATACAGGGTGAACTCCACGTTCTTTTTCCCGCTCTTTTCGTGAATCACCATCCTGAATCTTGCATATTGATCCTTGAAGTTGCTGAAGGATTTTTCATATTTCCTCAAGATCCTATCGCCCTTGGATCGTGGATTCGCCTGAACGCCCACAACCCCGGCCGCTATAACAATCAGCGCGAAAAACGCCGTGCATGCAATTGATTTCTTCATTCTGCCACCTCGCTTGATCTGTTTCTTCAAATTACTCTCGTTATGTTTAACATACATGGTTTTATCATTTCTTTTCCGCTTCCTTGGCAGCGGAAACCGAAAAACTCCCATCTCCATCCGTTTTTTCTTCCAACAGGGCCGATTCTCTGGAGCGCTCCGCTCCTTCGATATTCGATTTCATGGCCCACCTGTCTACGAGGATTAACCCGGATAATGCAGGCACAGCAGTAAAAGCCATAGCGGCAGCCAGGAACATCGCTCCCGCGGTCATTGTTCCAAAAGTTTTCAAGGGCGCGGCTTCTCCCATCGCCAGCACCGAAAAAGCGCCGGCCACCATCAAAGCGTTCGTCAAAATGGCGCCTCCGCACTTGCCTGCCGCCTCCACGGCGGACCGCTCAGCCAGCCGGGCCTTCTTGAAACCAGGTTCCACCCGTTTCATTTCATCGGAAAGAGCCTTTGCCGAACGCCTCCACCAGACCATGAAATGAATAGCGTAATCTATACCCACACCCAAAGCTATCGAAGCTATCATTGATGTTCCAACATCCAAATAAAGGCCGCGAAAACCCATGTATCCAAAAATCAAGAGAATCGTCATGCCCGCGGGAAGAAACGCTACCAAGGAGGCCAGGAAAGACCTGAAAATAATTCCCATGACCAGGAGCACCAGCACACCTGAGACAACCAGGCTTTTTATCTGATTCATTTCAACTGATTTTGAAAGCCCCTGGTTCAACACGGGAGCACCGGTCAAAAAACCCTTCATCTTCAACGTATCGGCTTGATCCAAGGCCACGCCCTCGATCGCAGGCTTACGAACCGCCACGTTTTCGGCTTGCAGATCCAAAAGCGCGGTTTCAAGCAGAGCAAGTTTTTCCTCATCAAAAGAGGAGACATCTACATCAACGGCCCGACCGAGCATGGAAAGAACCGATCTGCTTTCCTGTATTTTCCAGGCGTCCTCCAGGTACGGATCCAGGGTGGCTGTCAAGCTCATAGCCGATCCTTCATCCAAAACACCTTCCAAAGCTTTCAGCCCGGCTGCGTCCAGATCGTCTTCAGGCGGCTCGGGACCCAAGGATGCAACCGCGTGCGCAAGATTCCGCGCCGGATCCCCCTGCTCTCCGGCCGGAGGAAGTTCGATAATCGTCTCGGCTGATCGCAAATGAGCGAATATTTTGTCTTCCACCGCTTTGATATCTTCTTTACCGGGCTTGAATTTCCAATCGGTCTGGACGCTGACAAGCTTTTCCTTGATCCCGGTTTCACCTTTCTTTTCAACCGGAGCACCCGCCCGCCTCAACAATGCAGTGATGTGCTCGGCCACCATGGAAGCCCGGGCGGTGATAACTGCTTCGCGAAGTTTTGCAGGCGAATCCGGCGCCAGGGTCACCTTCACAAAAGGAGTCCCCCACTCTTTCTCCACGATGGACCTGATTTCGTCCACCACCTTGACCAATTCATCAGCGTCGTTTGTGCGAACCTTCGCATGAATCAAGGCTTCGTCGCGGGTCCCGGTCATGAGCTGAAGACTCGCCGGGTCGGTCAAAACAAAATTGGCAAGCGTTTGAACCCTCTCCCGGGTATCCGGGATCCGCCTAAGCTTCACCCACGCTTCGCTTACGAGACCAAAAGGTTGCGCCACGTGTTGGACCGCAGAAACATGGCCAACGGTTTCGATCCTGTCGCCCAACCGCCTGATTTCCTTCAATACCGCTGGATCATCCATGTCGGCCTGGACATGGATCTGCACATACTGAGATCCGCCGAACTCACGGCTCAAAAACTTGTTGGCAAGGTCCGGTTCGCTCCCCTCCCTGAAAAACGAAGAGGTCTCCATGGCCAGCTTCACCTGGATGGAATAATAAACACCGAAAAGCCCCAGGAGCAAAAGGCCCGGAAGAATGTAGACCCGTTTCCGGGACGCAAACCCGGCTACGACCGCCATCCATCGCACCAACACTCCGGCTTCTTCCTTTTCCGCTTTGACCTTTCTCTTGCGTTTGGATATCGCCAACACCGCGGGAATCAGCAGCAAAGCGCCCAACATGCATGATAGAATCCCGATCCCCGTGAAGAGACCGAACTCCCGCATCGGTTGCATATCCATTGCAAGAAACGAGAAGAAACCCGACACTGTTGTAAGCGCGGCCGCCAAAATACCCGGCCCTACGCTCGAAAAAGCGCTCTCCACCGCCTCTCCGGTTTCCTTGTTTTTCCTGAGATCGTAGTAGCTCACAAGGAAATGTATTGAATACGCGCTTCCTACGGCAAAAAGAATCACGGGCATCGAACTCAGGACGATGTTTACCTTTACGTTCATCAGCCTCATGGCTGCAAACGCGATTGTTCCACCGAAAACCGTAGCAACGAGCGCCAACAATACGCCGACGGGATCCCTGAAGCTGAGCAGGGTCACCAGCAGGATCAAGCCCACGGCCCACGGAGTCAGCCGCCTCATGTCCCGTTCTGTGACCTCGAAAATGTGAGCCGAAATAATCGGGTTTCCTCCCCAGTAAAGTTCGGCATCCGGAAACCTCTGCCGGATCTCTCTCTTGATCTCATTTGTAATCGGAACCACCTGACCCTTGGGCGCCAAGTAACAGAGCAACACAGTGGCATTGCCTTCTTCGTTCACGAAGTGCCCTCTTACATGTCGCTTTGCAAGAACCCCTGCTTTCAGTTCCTCCCATCCCTTTTCGTCTCTCGGAAGATGCTCCACATCCACGAGCACCTTGGGCTGAACCCCCCCCTCTTCTCCCTCTATTATTTCAAAATCCGAAAGCGTGGTCAGGCTGAGGACCCTGTGGATTCCACGCACCTCGTTTTGCAACACCCTCGTGGCTTCATCCAGCCTGGTCATGAAATCCGCGTTGAATATGTCGTCTTCCTTTATGCCGATTATCGCAATGTTCAGCGCTCCAAACTTCTCGTTGACATTGTAAAATCTCTCAACATCGGGATTTGTTCTGGGTAGAAACTTGAGCACATCGCTTTCAGACCCGGGATCCACGCCAATGTACGCCACCAAGCCGCCTACCAGCAGAAAAACACCGATCACCCAGACAGCATAACGGGAAACAAAACGGCCCAAACGTCTCATGATAAAATTCCGTTCCGAACCTTCCTCAGGTTGATATCCCGTGCTTCATACACAAACTCCGCGGCACATTCAACAAAGTCGTCCAACGCACAGAGAATCTTCCCGAAAAGGAAAAAATGTTTCTGTATCCGCCATTCGCAGGGTTTCGACTTCTTTTCCTCTCTCAAGAAAACATCTTTGTTCAACAAGGTTTCAGTCTATTCTTAAGCGAAATGACGTTTCATGCATCTTGGCATTTATATGATAGATGGAATGTGGTTTCAATTGATATATGACCATTCTGATTCTTGAATCTTTATCAACTGATCACTATTCAGCCTGGGGAGATCTTTCAATTTCTATATGGAATCAACAGAGAAAGGGTTCCGGGTTTCGCAATACTTCCGAAAAATGTGTGCACGGACATTCATCCACGCAAACATACATCCCCTCTGCTTAGAGCAGACTCACTTGTTCAAACGTTGTTTCAGTTCCTGACCGGGCGAAAACGTGAGGCTTATAGAGGAAGGAATTTTCATTATGTCGCCGGTTTTGGGATTTCTGCCTTTCCTCGCCTTTCTCTTTCGTTTCTTGAATGTTCCGAAACCGGGGTAAGTAAGCTTTGGTGAGTGGCTTTTTGTGATTCTCGTCTTAACGAAGTATTCCGACATCGTAAAAAAAACCCCGTCGATTATCTCGGCGACCTGTTTTTTTGTAAGCTCTCTTCCGTATACATTGTGAACCTGCTCAATCAACTCAGCCTTGGTCATGCGGTTTCCCTCCTTCCATGCCGTAGAAACCTAACATTTAAAAGCATACTGAAAAAATCACAAGAAACCATTTTCCAGCTTCGAATCTTTCAAAATCATTGTCAAGGCAAATACTTTTGGGACCAAAAATTGACTACCCCCTGTCTTACCAGCCGCCTTACCAATTCCCGAAGGCTCGCTCACTTCAACCCCAACAGTTTTCTCGCAGTGGGAGCATCAGCTATTTTTCTGCCCTGTGCGACCGCCATTCCAACCACCTTCGATACCAAAGGCGAATTGCCCTGTGCAAGAGTCTTGCCCTCAATGTGAATTGTGTCTTCAAGCCCTACCCGTACATGGGTTCCCCGGTCAAGGGCTTTTTTGAGAACCGGAAAGGCATGTTTCCCGCGGCCGGCAATCGTAATTCTGGATCCGCGCGGAGCGAGATTGATCAAGTTGTCGATGTTGGTCGACCTGGCGCCCATGCCTCCCTTGCCTCCGAAAATCAACACGAAGTTGCCTGGAAGATGCAGCAACCCCTTTTTTGCAAGCGCACGCGCGTTTTCAAGAAAAGCCGAATCGTACACCTCTACGGCAGCCAAAAGACGATGGCCGTTAATTATCCTGCACGTATGCTCCATGACAGGCTTGGAATTGAACAAGATGTGCTCACCTGCGTTTATCGTGCCCGCTGTAAAAGATGCCATCTCGACTCCCTGGACCCCCAAATGAGCACACCGGGTCCCAACGTCGAGAGAAGCATCCCCTTCGGTCGTCACCTGTATGATGATGTCACATTGCGCCTTTATAAGGCGAATCACTTCTGCATAATAGCCTGCATCGTGCACTGCTGAACCGTCGGCCGCACGAGCATGGAGATGAACAACCGAGGCTCCTTCCACCGCACATCTCGCCACGTCGGCTGCAATCTCCGCCGGAGTCAGGGGGATGTGGGGCGTGTCTTCCCGGCCCACCTCGAATCCCACCGGCGCCACTGTCACCATGAGAGGTTCCGGCGCACCCGTGGCCAGGTTCGGAGTCTCGCGCGCCTCGCAAACCAACTCGGCCGAAGCCGCCGGGCAAGGCTCGGGAAACATCCTTCCAACATCCGGAGCATCGGATTCCAGCCGGGTGACAAGCTGTTTTATTTCAACATCCAGGTGCCGCACATTGCCTTCCCACTTTTTAAGCGACGCTGTGATTTCGACAAAATCACCAGGTCGAACGGAAGACAAAAACTCGACTTTCTGAAACGACTTGATTCGAGCCGTAACACCGTCGAACTTGATAAGCACTTCATCGGCGGCATCTCCCGCCGCTTCCATCAACCACGCTCCGATCCGCCTGTTACACTCTCCGGAACACAACGCTTCCGGAACTCTGTATCTGAGCACTGCCCTCATGAAAAATCTCCCGGAAAAAAAACAGCAGTTCCTCAACCAAACCCGAAACCCGATACATAACCTAATTCAGCGGCAAATCAACAGTGAAATACACAAATGCTTTTAACCCACCTTGCATCCTATGTTGAAATAAACCTTATTTCAGGGTTAGATTGACTTCATGAATTTCAGAGCATGGTTGCTTGCATATCTCGCAGTCCCGGCCGTTTTGTTTCAACCAACGCGTTCAGTAGCCGTCCCTTCGGACGCACAGTCGCTGGGACTTGCCGGAGCGTCGGGGACTCGAAGAGACAGTTACACAGCGTGGACTTCGAATCCTGGAATATCTCTCGACACGCGCATCGACCCGTATGAATTGCAAGCCGGTGCAGGACTCATAATAAATTCAACGGAACGGATGTGGAAACCTTTGGACCCCGAAGAACCTTCGATGCAAGCGCGGCCCGAAGATGGTTCGCCTCCCGGTTTGACGGGTTTTGCAGCAATCAGGGGATTCGTACCGGGAACGCGTTTTATCATTTCAATGGGATGGTTTGCGACTACGGATGACCTGATAGCGTTTCCAACAACAAGAGGTTCAGCCATCACAACTTCGCCCCTGCGTTTCGCCTCCATCAAAACCCGCTACACAAAGCAATCCGCTTCAATGGCCGTTTCCCGGGTTTTCCTGGACGGCAGGATTTCAATCGGCGCGGGTGGCAGCCTCGATCGTGTAACGCTCAGACACAAAAGACACCTTTCGGCGTTTCCTCAAGAAGAGGATCCACGACCCTTTGAAGACACAACCTGGGACATGCCGGTGTCTGTGTACATGAAAGACAGGTGGGTTCCGCGCTGCTCACTCGGCGCGCTGGTCAACCCGTTCTCCACATTGGACATCGGTTTGGCTGCTTCGATACGAAGGGGAGCCCGACTCTCCGGTCGCATAGACGCCCAACCGCCGGCGGGAGATCCTCTCGCCGGTTTTTCCGGAGACAACAAGGCTACAGCAACCCTTCCCTGGGAACTGGAAATCATCGGGTCCGCGGCTGTTTCTGCCGGCCGTTTCCATTTCGCCGTAGAAATAACCCACGTGCTCCGCCGAAAAAAGCCGGTGGAAATCCACGCGGATGAATTCAACTTCCGCCGCGGCCTAACCGATGGACTCAACCCGTGGGAAAGCATGCCGTTCCCCTTCCCCTTCCCCCAATCATCCACCCGGTTGTCGGCTGCCACCGAGATTGCACTCATCAAACGAATGTTTTTCCTGAGAACAGGTTTTTCCGCGTTACGATCATCCATGTTGCAAAACCCGGAGGAATTTTCCCTCAACCCCGTCTCACCCCGGAAAAACTTGTCCAACCTTGCAACAGCCGGAATAGCTATTCACTTTGAACGTACCAGGATCGATCTCGGCTATGGATACGGCTTTTCACGAGAAACTTTCACACCGATGCAACCTCCTCCACCATACCCGTTCGGAATCGAACCGCCCATGATCCCTGCTACAACAAGAAAAACCTCCAGTCACACAGCTGCTTTCACAATCTCCCGAGCGTTTTCTCTGTGACCGTTCAATTCGCCCATGAACGGAATCATTACGATTGTTCTCCCAACAAACACCTGGGTTTTTACGATCACGGACACGTATGAAGGAGAGTCGGATGAGGACCACAATCAAAATGGGTGATGAGTCGAACTCAACCTGTCCATATTCATTGACAGTTGAATCAATCTTTCGTATATGAAATTAAATTTATTGTGCTCGATAGGTTTTCAAGCGAGAGGGGTTCCATGAGAATAAACAAAATTGTTTTGTTGTTATTTGCATTGTTTATTTTCTCCGGTTGTAAAGGTTCTTCGGAAACCGGTGGAGATAACGATGCTGAACCGGGAAACAATGACAACAAGACAGATAATCTTTGCGGAAACGGAGTTGTCGATCCCGGGGAAGAGTGTGACGGGGGATTTGAAGACTGTGCAGACCTCGATTCTTCTTATGTCAGTGGTCTTGCGGTTTGCACCGAAGAGTGCAAGTGGGATTTTTCCGGGTGTCTTACCGAGGAGGACGAAAAGCCTGATTATGAAACAGGGCCCATAGAATTTGAAAAAATTTTGATGGATGACGATCCGATGAATCCGGCTTTTGTCACAGTAGTTGATCTTAATCAGAATGGATTCAAGGACGTCATAGTTTGTCAATATGGGCCTCCCACTAATATTTCAATGAAAGGAAGAATCGATATTTACTGGGGCACCGGCAACCTCAATGACTGGGACAGAGAGACGCTTGATACAAGCGGAGATGTAAGATTTCCTCATCCTGTGCTTGTTGAAGATCTTAACGACAATGGAAAAATGGACATGATAGTTCCTGTTGGTTTTCTTGCCTGCGAATCAAATCCATTGGGAGGAGGCCCATGCGGAGCCCTCTTCTGGCTCGAACAAACAGATAACGGATGGACAAGACACGACATAGTTCCCGATGGAAGCGATCTTTTCTTTTTTGATGTTGTGCTTGTTGACCTGGACGGAGACGGCATCAAAGACATAGTGACAAACGGAAGCTATATGAAGAAAAACCTGATGGGAACTATTTCTGAAAAGAAAGAAGTTCTCATGTGGTTTAAAGGAGTCGATTCTCCCCAAAGATTCGACCCTGAGCCGAGAATAATATCCGATCACGCGGGAGGACCCTTTCCGAGAGTTCTTGATCTTACCGGTAACGGCAAGCTTGATATTGTGACGGCACAATACTTCACTATGGACACATCACAATACGGCAGCTTTCTGTGGTTTGAGCAGATTTCAATCGACCACTGGGAAACTCACATCATCAATGCTGATTCCGGTGAAGGTTTCATGATTGAAATGATCCATGATTTCTATGGAGACGGTGTTTTAAGAGGCGTGGGAGTCAACCATGTAAACACAAATGATTTTCCGGATGGACCCGAAGAAGGTGTTTTCATTTTCGATATACCGGAAAACCCTAGAGAACTCTGGCCGAAAACAACAATATCGCATGGAATCAAATCAAGAAAGTCACCAATGACAGGTCCCCAGGCAGCGCCCGGACTTTTGGGGTACGGAGATATTTCCGGAAACGGACTTACAGACCTTGTTGTAAGCGGAGACGGCGACTCAAGAGTTTTCTGGTATCAGCAGGCTAAACCAGGTGAATTCATTCAGCATGTCCTTGACGGCATTAAGGACGAACCTTTGATGCGGTCGGAATTCGGGCAGGCGGGAGGAATGAAAATCGTTGACCTTGATAACGACGGGTACAATGAAATTATCGTTACCAGCTATGAAGACAACAAAATATGGATTTACAAAGTCATAAGATAGTTTTCTCACACAAAAACAGAAGATCCTGTTTTGCGAAATTTCCGGTTTCGATTTACACTTTGGTTTTCTTGCTCTTCGCATTTTGCGGAGAAAGCGATAAATCATCCTTTAATGATAATAATGATCACATTGATGCGGCTCATCTGTATGAAGACGGTACGATAGGGAATGATTCATCAGGTCAGAATGAAAACCAAACCGATGGAAATGATGATGATAACAAAGATGCCGACGTTGCCAATTCATGTTCGGAAATTGTTATTGAAGATATCATGGAAGTTCACTCTGCATGGTGTGAAATTGCACAGGGGATTGCAGCTTCCGTTGATATGGGAATCGTAGAGGGAGATGGTGTGACAGTTGAAAACATAATTCATGATGATCAGGGGGAGTTCGTCAATGCAAAACCCGGTATAGACAAAAGCAAAAAAGAACTGACAATTCACAGTTACGACACGACTTCACCGTCCTGCCTGTTTCCGCTTGACTGTCAAATCTGGTGTAAAATGAAGAAGCAGAATCCTTTAGCGGATGCTTTCGGAGAAGCGATAGTGATCGGAGAAGCAAAAAGCTGTGCAGAAGTTAATCAGTATGCTCTGGAATGGGTGCTTGAAAATGTTAGTAATGATTGCCTTCAAAAATTCCTCGATTCGGAAATCAATATCAGCTTTGAAGATGATGTGGTTTATGCCAGAGGGGACCAATGGGTCGATTCTCAATTAACGATCGAAATAGAAAACGATAAAGACTATTTTATTACATCCACTTCTTTGGTGTCGGAAGACTGGATCCCTTTGGTGGGTGGCAATCTTTATTGCAAACTGCTCGCCCCTTCCGCCATTCTTGTCATTTTAAGAGATATTTTGTTGGAACCTTAAAGACGGCGCAAAGACAAATCGAAGATAATTAATCCCAACCGTTGTATGGCGATTCACTCAGCCTGAGCACATAACCGCACATCACCCTCATGGGGTGGCGCTCAAAAAAAGCAGAGCGCATCCTGATACTGCCAAAACCGCTCCCGCCACAGCTCGCAGAGAAATATCTTCTTTCGTTATAAAATGTGCCGGCGCAAGGATTAACACCGGCACCAATGCCATCAGAGTGGCCGCCACCCCGGCGTGTGTTCGCTGGATAGCCACAAGGGAAAGGGAAACTCCGAGGAAAGGCCCGAAGAAGGCCCCCAGCCCGGCGTAGGCCATGCCCGATTTATTCCGAAAAGCCGCTTTGACTCGGGGCCACCACCCCACTGCCGTATAGATGACGGCAAAACCGACGAGACCGGCCAGGATCCGGATCCAAGTGCTGGCGAACGCATCGTAGTCACGCATGCCGTACTTGGACAGCACCAGCCCAAGGGCCTGACCCCCTGCTCCGCCTAAGCCCAGAAGGACGCCTTTGATCGGCGCTCTGATCGGACGTCCTCTCTCGTCTTTGCGTCGCTCCATAACCACCCATGATACCCCCGCTATCGTCAAACCCATGCCCACCCACTCCGGTCCGGAGAGCTTTTCATTCATCAAAGCCCACGCAACCAAGGCAGTAATGGGCGGCACCAGGGACATCATCAACATGGACAGCCGGGCACCTATAAGAATGAACGCGCGAAAAAGGCACAGGTCACCTACGGCAAAGCCGATAACCCCGGATATCGACAACCAAACCCAGGCATGGCCCGAAGCATCCAGAGGCAGAGCTTGCCCACGCCGGATCCAGCACCAAAGGGTCAGAAATCCCAGAGCAAGGGTAAGACGGATACCGTTGAGCGACAAGGAGCCGATGCGCTTGCCCGCTGCTTCAAAGGACATGGAAGTAACGGTCCAGCAACATGCAGTTGCCAGGGCCGCCAACTCTCCTGCGTAATGGAGCGACATGCTCCGATAATACGCGTGGAATACTACAAGGCAAGAGCATCCATGCAAAAGTCGGAAGAACTCTCAATCGGAGGTTGCGAAAACGAAAGGCCTCGCTACAGCATGTTCAAATATTGTTTGCGTGCGCCGGCTTGGGCACGGTCGGAAGGCCGATGACCTTTTTTTCCAGCTCAACCAGAAACAACAGGACGAAACCCGGCCATACGCACCACAGCCAGTCCTGAGCCGAGAGCGCCGCTGACCCGAAAAGCCATTGCATCGGGGGCAGATAGGTATAGAGAAACTGAGCAGCGATGACCACCCCGGCAGCTCCCAGGATGAGGGGACTTCCAAAGAAACCCTTCCATGAAAGCACCGGCCGGACGATGAACCGGGTGTTAAACAGGTAAAACACCTCGAACATTACCAGGGTGTTTACTGCCATGGTCTGGGCGCGCTCAAGGGAATAACCCCAGCTTCGGGTGAGGGTGAACATTCCGAATGTTCCCAGGCCGATAAGCGCGGATACGTAAATGATGCGCGTGATGAAATATCGGTCCAGCAAAGAGGAGTTTACAGGCCTGGGAGGCCTTTTCATGATGTCGCTTTCGCTCGGCTCGAATGCGAGGGCCATTGCCAGAGTCACAGCCGTCACCATGTTGACCCAGAGTATCTGAGCCGCGGTCATGGGAAGACTTCGCCCGAGAAAGATCGCCGCCAACAAAGTAAGTGCTTCTCCCCCGTTGGATGGGAGTATGAACAAGATGGATTTCCTGAGGTTGTCGTAAACTGTGCGTCCCTCTTCGACCGCATGGGTGATGGAAGCAAAATTGTCATCGGTGAGGACCATGTCTGCAGCTTCTTTCGTGACTTCGGTGCCGGTTACACCCATACCGACCCCTACATCGGCCCGCCTGATCGCGGGAGCGTCGTTCACGCCGTCTCCCGTCATGGCAGCGACCGCTCCCTCGGCCTGTAATGCTGTCACCAGGCGCAGCTTGTGTTCCGGGCTGACCCGCGCGTATACACTGCATTCGCGGACCCATTTCCTGAGTTCTTCGTCATCCGCCTCTTCGAGTTCCGCTCCTGTGATGACCCTCTCGTTGTTTATTCCTACTTGTCCCGCAATCGCCTGAGCGGTGAGCTTGTGATCCCCGGTTATCATGATGACCCTTATTCCCGCGCTCTTGCATTCAGCCACGGCTTCTATTGCTTCTTCGCGAGGAGGATCGATGATCCCGAACATGCCGGCCAAGACCATGTCTCCAGCCACCTCATCCATGCCCAGCTCTTCAGAAGCAGAGTCGAGATCCTTGAACGCTACCCCCAAAACGCGCAATCCCCGGGCCGCGTGTTCGGTCAGCCTCTCACTCCATCCATCTTCTTGGAGGGGCTGCGGCCCGTCTTCATGGAGTTCCATCCTGCACCTGGGAAGCAGAGCGTCCGGCGCGCCGATCATCGCGATTCGCGACCCGCCCTCGGGTTTTCGGACCAATACGGCGGAGAACTTGTTTTCCGATGCAAAGGGAATGGCGTCGATTTCCGGATATCGCTCTTTCAGTTTTTCTCGATCCAGCCCGCCTTTCATGCCGACTGCAAGCACCGCTCCGTCGGTGGGCGAACCCTCGAGGCGCCATTCGTTTTCCACCCGTCGGAGATGAGACCGGGTGCACAACATTCCCACGGTCAAAAGAGTCTGTAGATCCGACCGGTCTTTTTCATCCAAATCCTTTGGATTCGAATCTTTGCCCGGTGAAATGAATTCCCCTACCGGCTCGTAGCCGACCCCCTTTACTTCAACTGTACGTCCGGCAAGGATCACTGATGTAGCGGTCATTTCATTGCGGGTGAGGGTTCCGGTCTTGTCCGAGCAAATCACGGTGACCGAACCCAGGGTATCCACAGCGGGAAGATTCCGGATTATAGCGTGGCGGACGGCCATCCGTCTCACGCCGATCGCGAGCGTTATCGTCATGATAGCGGGCAGACCCTCGGGGATCGCTGCAATGGCAAGGGCTGTAGCTGCCATAAACATCTCCCCCATCTCCTGGCTCATCGCCAGCCAGCCGTACAAGAACGCAATCGCGGCCAGACCCAGAATCACAAAGGAAAGAACATGGCCGAATTTGGTCATCTGGCGCAACAAAGGGGTGGTTACTTTTTCGACACTTCCCAGCATCTCGTTTATACGGCCCAACTCGGTTTGCGCTCCGGTCGCTGTCACAACCCCCAACGCGGTTCCATAAGTCACCAGGGTTCCGGAAAAAGCCATGCAAGAACGATCTCCGAGCACTGTTTTGTCCGCCACCTTCTCGATGTCCTTGTCCGAGGCAACCGATTCGCCCGTCAACACCGCTTCTTCTATTTTAAGATCTCGTGTTCGCAACAACCTGAGATCCGCGGGGACCTTTTCACCCGCTTTGAGCAGGACAATGTCCCCTAAAACCACATCGTCGGCCGGAATCGTGATCTCGCTGCCATCTCTCATCACCCTCGATTCATGCGAAAGCATCCCCCGAATCGCGTCCAGCGCCTTTTCAGCCTTGCCTTCCTGGAAAAAACCAATAAGTGCGTTGATCACCACCACCGCCCCAATCACCACTGTGTCCAGGAAATGCCCGAGCAACCCGGTGACAATTCCTGCCACGATGAGGATGTAAATCAAAACATTGTGAAACTGCTTGAGAAAACGCACAACAGGCCCCTGACCTGCACTGAAAGGAAGTCTGTTCGGACCGTGTTTCTGCAACCTCTCCCGGGCCTGCTCCCGGGACAGCCCTTCTTGAGAAGACTCCAGTTGTTTGATGACTTCGTCAGCATCCAGCCCGTGCCAGGCAATGATTTCAAGTTCGCTTTTATTCATTTTTTCCTCGCTGGATTATTTATTTCCTCGACGGTCAGGCATTTTATACGGATTTCCAAACCAATTGGTAGTTTGGTAGTTGACAAGAGCACGTCCCCTGGCATCATAAAACAAAAATCGTTGAAATTGATACCGGGTTCTCCGGGTCCCATTAGAACCTTGTCAGTCAAAAGGTTTGACTTTTAAATGAAGGAGACAAGATGGTCACGGAAAATATCGTGTGCGTAAAGTGCACCAATGTCTTGGACAGAACAACAATCGCAGCTGTGGAAGTTGATCATTGCCCCGTTTGCGGCGGTTTGTGGCTGGATCGTGGAGAACTGGAAAAACTGGGAACGCGATCCGCTGAAGAACTGAAAG
>SLPX01000252.1 GCA_007131745.1 Myxococcales bacterium | reverse complement strand
CAGAATTCGCGGCGATGGCAACGTTGGTGATTCCCTCGAAAACACAGCCCTGTATTGTATAATCATCACCACTGAAAATCTTGACTGCAGAAATCGTCCTGCTCCCGGGTGAGGGAAAATAAAGATCCTGCAACACTACGTGTGACGCATTACCTTCCAGGTTTATCAGGTTTTGCGTTACAGAGGTCGTTATGTACGCGGGATCCGCGGGATCCAGTGAACCGATTACAATGGGAGAATCCGCGGTTCCCCGCGCACCGTTCAGCCTGCAACGGTCATGCTCGCCCGGTTCGAGAAGTATCGTCGTCCCGGGTTCAGCGCTGTTCGCGGCCGAACACCAGTTCTCGCCCGGTGAAAAAACCAGGGTTTCCGCCCTGCTCAACCCGGGCGCCGCCAAAAAAACCACCCAAAGTAAAAGAACCCAAATGCTTGATTTCATAATCAAAACCTCCTGGATCATCCTGCAATCATTAACATGCGTTTCCATCTTCTCTTCTGCAGAGTTATTCCTGCAGTGTTCCTGCTGTATGGTAATGACTTCACGAGACCTCATTGTTACAATCGATTTTTGTCCTTTTTTTCAGCCCGAGCCGCCTTGAGCATGTTTCGAACGAGCATGGCAACGGTCATCGGACCGACTCCTCCGGGCACAGGAGTGATCGCGCCTACCATATCCTTCACCCCTTCAAAATCCACATCCCCGGCCAACTTGCCGTCTTTTTTCGAAAAACCCGCGTCTATGACCACGACGTCCGGGTCGCAAACAGATATCAATCCACGATCGATCAGGTGCGGAACACCGGTGGCGGAAACCAGTATTTCCGCGCCCTGGAGTTCCCGTTTCAGGTTCCCGGTGTGCTTGTCGCACATGGTGACGGTACAGAATTCATTTTGGAGCATTACAGCCGTGGGCCTGCCCACTATCATGGACTGCCCCACCACCACTGCCTTTTTTCCAACAAAACCACTTTCACCCAGAACGTTTTTGAGTGTCTTTACAATGCCGAGCGGAGTACAGGGATGAAAATAGTTTTCATGGCTGTAAAGGGTCAGTCTGCCTATGTTTACGGCATGAAAACCGTCCACATCCTTTTTCGGTTCTATGGCCTCGTTTACGTGAGCCGTGTTTATGTGGGCGGGAAGCGGGAGCTGTATCAATATCCCGGTTACTTCCGGTGAATCGTTAAGCGCGGCCACTTCGTCCAGCAACTTCCCCTGTTCTACGGTTTCCGGAATTTGCACGACCCTGGTGGAAATTCCTGCATCCTCACACGCTTTCTTTTTCATCCCCACATACGCCTTGGATGCGGGGTTTTCACCCACCAAAACCACGGCCAGGCAGGGATTCAGGCCTTCAGCCTGCAGGCTTTCCTTCACATCTGCGCGGATCTCTTTCGCCATGGCATTGCCGTCGATTATGAGACTCATTCGCCGCCTTTCCTGCTTTGTCGCAAGGTTTTTTCAAAACCTTTTGAAATCCTCTTTTTCAAAAACATGAATAGCTTTCATCACACACAGAATCAAGACGATTGCAAAAGATAATCTGCCTCGTCCCCACAGGAGGAGGCTTGATTGTTCATGCCCATCCACTTATTATCCTCGTGATTCACCCTCTCGTTTTCTTTGTTTACTTGGGTTGCATGACAAAGCAATATGCAGGGTAATCGAATTACATAGAGTTGAAAAAAATTTTCGTCTTATCCAGGAGGATTAGCAAATGGGTCCGGTCATAGAAACAATGTTGAGAACGGCAAAGCTCACCCAGGACCAACGGGAACTCTGTCTCAGGGGCATCGTCCGGATGGCAATGGCGGATGGGATTCTGGACAAACGGGAAGAGGCTTACCTCAAGATGTTCGTCGACGAGTTTTTCCCGGAAATCGATCCATTCGAGGATCGATTCAAGCGGCCCATCGAAGACGACGAACTGAAACTTCTGGACACCCTCGAAGCAAAGAAATGTTTTGTCGCATATCTGTACATCACAGCTTACATTGACGAGGATTTTGCCGAAGAAGAAAAAGAATTCGCGGACAAGATAACACTTAAAGTGTTGGACGAAAAAACCCGCGACGAGATCTTGGAAAGCGTGCGAGCTTTTCTCTACCGGCGATCGGTCTTTGCATACGCATTTCACTACAGGGGGCTGAATGAAAATTTCGCCAGGGCCGCGGCCGAACGTTTTCATGTTTCCGAAGATGACGCGCGTGAAATCAACACAAAGGTTTTCAACGCGGTGATGGCCATGCGGGGTCCGTACGCGGAGGCAAGCGCTGCTCTGGCGGAAGAGGAAACACACGGACAGAATGCTGAAAACGCGGACAACAACTGAGCATTTTCCCGCGGTCCACATCTAATCTTTTTTTCCGGGAGGACACGGTGACCGAAGACAGGGACAAAAAGAACTGGCGTGAAATAGACAAAAAAAAAGATCGCGGAGCTCATGCTCAGCAAGAACGCAAACCTCTTTACCCCAAAAAACCGACTCGGGCCTCGGAAAGATACAAAGCCGCCCTGGACAAAGCTTTCGAGGCGGGCGACCTGGGAAAAGCAGCGGAACGTCTGGCCGCTGAGAGCACATCCCCTGTTCCTGGAGAACCCGAAAGCAACAAAAAAGGAAGAAAGCCTTCCAAGCAAAAGCTCATTTCCCGCATCAAGCAGAGCGCCAAGCGAAGCGAAACCATAGAAGCGATCGATGAATTGTTGGAGCATTATGAAATGCCGGATGATTTCGACGTCTTCACCCGTGCCCTGGAGCATCCCGACGAATCAATCGTCGAAGACACTCTCAAGCGCCTGCTTAACCTGCT
>SLPX01000171.1 GCA_007131745.1 Myxococcales bacterium | reverse complement strand
TCCTCCGTGAAAAGAAGGTTATTCCGCCGGGTCGAAATCCCAATCCGGCTGCGGCAAACCTGAATTCTGAAAAACACCGGCTATTACGCACCGCAATTTTGCTAAACATGCCTTTCCCGATATCACAAGTCTAAATACCTATCGGGAAAAAGAATGGGGGGTTTTTGAAAAATTGCAAGACTATTTTAAACCCGGGGTGCGGCTAAGAGTCCAAGAAGTGTTTATTCGTCAACGCCATGTGGGTGTTTCAAAGATTCGGAATCATGACAAAGAAAAGCTACATTTCCAAAAAGGCCGGGTTTCGACGGAATTGTTTTTTTGCCGATTCGGAAGTATTGATTCATGCAAACATGTAAACCCGGCAAACGCAATCTCTAAGAAGGTGAAACATGTGGCAGGGCCGCACAAGACAAATCGAACGTCCGCCTATAGCTCGAATCAACGAGTTCGCTCAAAAACTTCAAGAACGAGGCGAAAACCTTTTCAACCTAGGGCAGGCGGTGCTGGGGATGTCACCCCCGGACCGATCTCTCCAAAGGATCCGGGAATACATGGAAAACAACTTGATCCATGGATACAGTCCGGACCCGGGGTTGCCCGAGGCGCGCGAAGCAACTGCAGTTTTTTTGCGATCCCGCAAGAACATCCGTGGCGCATCCGCTTCCAGCGTCATGCTCACCTGTGGAGCGAACCAGGCGTTTGTCAACGCTTTGTTGACCGTTACTTGCCCCGGTGACGAGGTGATCATCTTTGCTCCATACTACTTCGACCATGTCTTTGCCGTGAAACTGGCCGGCTGCTCGCCGATCACTGTAGACCTGGTCCTCGACGAAGAGGGCTACAAGATTGACTTCGACCGGCTTCAAAAATCCCTGTCACCTCGTACCAGGGTGGTTGTGTTCGTGAGTCCTGGAAATCCCACGGGACGGGTGCCGGACATTGAAGAGACAAAAACTCTATGCGAGTTTTGCAACAAAAACGACCTGTGGCTTTTTTCAGACGAAACATACGACATGCTGACCTTCGCCCCCGCGACGCACGTCAGCCCCGCAACCTTGATGCCCACCGACCGCACCGTTGTGATGGGGAGTTTTTCAAAGACATTCGGTTTGGCCGCTTGGCGGGTCGGTTATCTCTGCGGTCCCTCAACCGATTTCGTGGAAGAAGTCATCAAGGTCCAGGACGCCCTGGTGGTGTGCGCGCCGGTTCCCTCGCAGATGGCCGCTCTAGGCGCGCTTGAACAAATTGATACATTTGTTCCGGAAGCTCTCGCCGAGTTGACCCGGCGCAAGGACGCTATGCTTTCAACATTGAAGGATTGCAAAACTCTCGAGGCCGTGGAACCAAGGGGCGGGACATCATTACTTGCCCGAATCACCACCAAGGCTTTCAAAGATTCGTTCGAGTACAGCAAAAGATTGCTCCAGGAAAAATCCGTCATCACTGTGCCGGGATCCGCGTTCGGCCCCCGCGGCGAAGGTCACATCCGGCTTTCGTTCGGCAATCAACCCCCCGAGGTCATCGCACAAGCCGTTGAACGCATACGTGAGTTCGAACCATAAAGCCGGAGATTTCAGAGCAGGAATGAAAAGTTCATTGTTTATTGTTTAATGTTCTATAACGCACAGACCCTTTTTCCCGCAACTGAAATACAGAGTGCCGTCGGCTCCGATAACAACCCCTTGCCATGGAGTTCCGATTTGAGCTTTCCACTTTAGGGTTCCGTCCCGCCGGATGGCGCGCAGTCCATCTTGCATCACGATGTATGTGGTGCCTTCACCGTCGATGGCCGGACGTCCTCCTGGTGCAGACCACTGTTTTCTATCTTCGTACGTCCACAAAATTTCGCCGTCCGGAGAAAACGCGTAGACAATGTCCTCGGCGGCGCCTACGACCATGGAGCCGGGTCCGATTGCAAGAGATTGTCCGGGCACACCATCCACCGGATGGGACCACAAGAATTCACCGTCGGAAGAATACGCGTACAAGGAGTAGTCGAAAGAATGATCTTTGTTCCGCTCACCAGCGAAGAAATAAAGTGAACCGTTGTCTCCAATGCTCAGTTGCGAACCTTTAAAATCAGAGATTCTTTTCTCCCAGAGCAGAGTGCCGTCCGGCTGCAGGGCCAGGAGACCGACCCAACCGGCGGCATAGTCGAATTCCTGCAAAAAGAAATAGATTCGGCCCTGTGGGTCAAGCGCCAGAGAAGATGCAAAATGGTTTTTCGTTTTGTATCTCCAAAGCTCGGTGCCGTCGTGTGCCAGGGCAACCAGATATTTGTTGGATTCGTCCACGTGTTCATTTGCATAAAAAACACCGTCCGGACCCAGCGCCTTGTGCCAGCTATGATAAGGCCGGCTCTGGTAGACTTCTGCTCCATTCTTGTCGAAAGCTAGAATAATCTCGTTTTCATTATGATTTGTTCGTGTCTCGGAGTTAATCACACCAAAATAGATATGACCATCAATGGAGATTGCAAACCCGTTGGGAGGCTGCAAAGAACCTGCATCCATGGGCAATGCTATCAACTCTGTTTCGTAGATCAACCGCTCGGAGCCGTCGGGATCAATAGCCAAAATCTGTTGTGACCACAACCCGGGCGGAATGCCGTCATCATGGTAAAATCTGGAAGATCCTATGTACAAGGTTCCGTCTGATGCGATCACCGGGCCGCCGTGACTCATGGCTTCCAATCTCCATTCTTCGGTTTCAGGGGAGTTTGAGATTTCGCCCACATACCTGATGTTTTCGGGCGTGGCCGGACCCACGGCAGCGGAGCGACTCCTGCGCTCGGGGCAACCCATATACACGGGCCACGGAGAACCCGGTTCTGTCCAGTCACTATTCCCGCATGGCATGGGCGGCGCTGCATCCACCTCCGCGTCTATTATGTTCAGACCGCGACGGGAGCTGCATCCCGCGTTGAGAGACTGCATAAAAAGCATGATAAACAGGAAGAGTTGAAAAAAACTCTTCCAGGTGATTTTGTTGATGATCGACAACGAAACACCTCCTTACGGCTCAGTTCCTCCTGATAATATCACGCATTCAACCTCGAATGGTTCGGAACCCTGCGTTTTCACAAAAGACAATACGGTTGCATTTTCGCGTTCGGCAAAGTCCTGAGTATCACCTCAATTTTATGGTATCCGAATTCATGAGAGTCGTAAACCCGCGCAAAGGTTTCGACAGGGATGTTTTCCGACGAGGCCGGTCAGAACGAGCCGAATGGGATGGCGTCTACATTGCGGGTCAATGGGATCCGTCCGTCGCACAGACAAACCAAAAAACCTTTTCCGATTTGCCACATTCTGTCTTTTCGCCCGGACAGAAGCTGAATGAAACGCTCGATGGAATCAGCGTCCCTTGGTTTCGGCGTGGCCGTGATTTTGGCTTCTACAGGAGTGAGATTGATGCCCTCTTGGATCAAAAAATCCACCTCGTGCCCTGCAGCGGTTCTCCAAAAAGATATTGACCTGTTTTCTCCCCGGTTGGAATGAAGCGCTCGTATTTGTGCAAGCACAGCGGTTTCAAAAAGAGGACCGGCCGCCATTCCTTGGCTGATTCCCGGCTCGTTTTGTATACCAAGTAAATACGAAAGCAGCCCGGTATCCGAGAAATATACTTTGGTTTTTTTGGTGAGCCGCTTTCCCACGTTGACGTAAAAGGGAGTTATAGTCGTAATTTGACCGGTGGTTTCCAGGATGGAGATCCATGTTTTGATAGTTTGATAGGTCACACCGATGTCGCGCCCCACATCGCTCATATTCACCGGGGAGGAGGTTCGCACTGCCAGCGCTAAGAGAAAACGCTGAAAATCTCTCAAATTGCCTATGTTTTGGATGTTTCGCACATCACGCTCCAGGTACGTGGACACGTAAGAAGAAAACCACATGTTTACGTCCAGATCCCTGTTGACGGAGGCTTGCTTTCCCCGGGCCGAATCGGCCAGCGCCACTTCGGGATATCCCCCGCGAAAAAGGAATCGAATCCTTTTTTCATGAGATGGAGGTTTCATGTTGGATTCTTCCAGAAGAGAGTGACTGTTTTTCAGAGCCGTGCCCAGGCCGCAGACCTCCCGTATGGACATGGGGGGGAAATCCAAAATCGCAGCCCGTCCGGCCAGGGATTCGGTTACCCCTTGCATCAGGGGAAATATCTGGGATCCCGTAATTATGAAGCGGCCGTATGTGTGGCGGTTTTCGTCTATCAGGATCTTGATGAGATGAAGCAATTGGGGCGCGTACTGGATCTCATCGAGAATGATCGGCGGAGGAAAACGTTTGAGCAGGAGATACGGGTCTTCTATAGCTTGGGTCTTGGTCAGTGGGTCATCCAGCGACACGTATCGGTGAGTGTCACCAAAAAGGTGTTTAACCGTAGTGGTCTTGCCTGTTTGGCGCGCACCTGTCAGGATCACCGCGGGGAACTGTGATGCGGCCTTTAAAATGAGACGCTCTATGTCTCGCTGTTGATATTTCATTTGTCATCTATCCGCTGTTTGTTTGAGTCATTGATAATTCTACCAAAGCAAAATAGAAGTGTAACTTCTATTTTGCATACAAGGGAAAGGTGAAAGTATGCGGATCAAAGATGTTGAGCATTTTCCGGGGTAGCATCAACAATTATTTCCGGATCAAAAGTCGCCCGTGAAACACCATGCAGAACAGATGCTATGCCCCTGATCACAACATGCCCGACATCATGGTTTGAAAAGATGCGAACACGTTTTTGACTCAGCCCTATCCAGGATTGCATTGAAAGACTACCGGGTGGCTGTTCAACCGGTGGTTGGGAGCGGAAACTTGGCTGCCAGGTAAAGCGGATAATGATGTTTGCGGCGGCGGCGCTCAATTCCCGAATTGCGCGCACTGAACACAACACTGAACGGTGGATTGTATTTGTCGGTAAAGACTTTCAGGCTTTTCGCCTGGGTCACCCATCCGGATTTCACTTCGATTCATGGTGTTGGGTATAGGTCGATAGGCAAAAAGTGCAATCAAAAATTACCATTTTCTGTAATTTGTGGGCGCACTTTTGCAATGACTAGTGAATTTAGACAGGGTGAAGAAAATATCCGAGTCAGCGGATCATCCTCTCCGCCGGCCTACAATGTCTGGATGGTTTCCACTCCCAGCGTTTGTTTGGAGAGCAGTGCATCAACGGTTTTTTGGTCGGTCTGTTTGATCCTGATGCAAAATCCGCAGTTGGAGCTGATGTGGCGGGGCACCGCTATGAGCTTGTAATCTACATCGGCGGCAGCAAGAAGTTTCTCCGCGGCGAGAGCGTGCTGGACCGATTGGAAAAGCACCACGCAGAAACCCGATGCTGATCCGCATCCAGGCTCACATTGATGTGAATCACAGCGAGACAATTTTTTCGGCCTCGACAAGCGCACGTAGCTGTTTTCCGAGACCCACACTCGCTCTTCTATACTCCGAATAGCCGGTGGACGTTTTTGAAGTGAACCGCGCCGACGTTGTCGCTGAGGTCGATGTTGTCGCCATTATAGACCAGGTGGGCGCGTTTTATTTTCCGGATCCGTTTCTTGAATCGCAAAAGCCCCTTTATGGCTCCATGTGAAAACGTTGATGAACACTTGACTTCAATCGCGGTGAGACTCCGTCCATCCTGGTGTAAAATATCCACTTCATTTCCATTGTTATCCCGGAAGAAATAAAGATCAGGCATGGCGCCTCGATTGTTCCGGGCTTTGACACACTCCATCACCACCAAATTCTCGAAAATCTGTCCCACAAGGGGGTCCCTTGAAACCTGAGATGCTTTTCTGATTCCGAGCAGGAAACACAACATGCCGACGTCCGTGAAATAGTATTTGGGTGACTTGATGATCCGTTTCCCAAAGTTTTCAAAGTAGGGAGGAAGCTTGAATACAATAAATGACGCTTCCAAAATGGAAAGCCAGCTACGTATGGTCTTGGCGGAAACCCCTACGTCTCTTGCAAGTGAGCTGTATTCCATCACCTGACCGGAGCGACCTGCCAGGAGTTTGAGAAACCTTTCGAAAAGAGAGAGATCCTTGAGATTGATAAGCATTCTTACATCTCTCTCGATATAGGTTCGATAGTAGTTGGAGTGAGCCGTCCCGGGTCTGATGGATTTGTCGTAGATGCGAGGCAGGAATCCACGGAAACAGTATGTTTCGAAGGAATCGAATTCCTTGCCGTGTTTGGACAATTCCTGAATGGAAAACGGAAAGAGATTCAATATGGCTGTTCTGCCTGCCAGGGATTGTGAAACCGCCTCACTTAATCTGAGCTGATGAGACCCTGTAAGTACAAAATGCCCGGTAATGTCGTGTTCGTCGACAATCGCTTGGATATAACTCAAGAGTTCGGGGACTCGCTGTATTTCATCGATGATAACGTGTTTCTCAAACGATGCGAGGTAAGCCTTGGGGTCGTTGTGGGCCAGTTGCCGAACTTCCGGAATTTCAAGATTGGAGTACTGATAGCCGGTTAGTACATTGCGGACCAAGGTTGTTTTGCCGGATTGACGCGGACCAAGAACAGTTACTACGGGATATTCATCCAAGAGAATGAGAAGTTCGTCTGTTATATCTCGACGGAACATAAGTTCATAATATCTATGCAATATAGGATTTCAAGTCCTATATTGTATAAAAATTACTTGCAATGGAACTCTCCGATGACAAGGCATGTCCCCATAAAGTTCCGGTTTAGGCTTTCCACCATGAAGCTGATGCACTGTATATTGTATTCTCCGCCGGCCTAAAGGGGTTGGATGGTTTCCACTCCCAGCGTTTGTTTGGAGAGCAGGGCGGCGACGGTTTTTTGGTCGGTCTGTTTGATCCTGATGCAAAATCCGCAGTTGGAGCTGATGTGGCGGGGCACCGCTATGAGCTTGTAATCTACATCGGCCGCAGCAAGAAGTTTCTCCGCGGCGAGAGCGTGCTGGACCGATTGGAAAAGCACCACGCAGAAACCCGAGGCTGATCCGCATCCCGGCTCACATTGATGTGACTCACAGCGAGACAATTTTTTCGGCCTCGAGAAGTGAGGTTGCGATGTCGTACATGTTCGACACGCTCCCGACAGCAAGCTTGTCCGTCAGCTCGAAGTAGCCCAGACAGGTGCCGCACGCATATACCTCTATTCCTCGCGCTTCCAGGGAGCGAATGTCTTGGAGCGTGCGCGAGCCTTCGACAACCAGTTTTACCCCGGAGTTCATGAAAATGATTCTATCCGGTTTGGGCTCGACTTCTGAAACGGAATGGAAGAACGCGCCCATGAGTTTTTCTCCCAGTTCCGTGGGTCCGCGACCGAAACAATCGGATGGAACAAACAAGACGAGCGGCCCGGCCGGAGAGGGGGTCGCGGATCGGCAAAACGGGACAGCTTCCTCGTCATCTCCCAATCCGGATGTTTCATCGCGCTTAATCGTGATGTGGATGTTGCCCTCATTTCCAGAGACTTCCACCGAACAACCTTTTGATCTCGCCAGACGGGAAACGTTTTCCAAGGCCGCCTCATTGTCAACTATGGTCGTTACTTCATCGCTTTCGGTTATCGCCTTCAGGGTCAACACTACGGGTTGAGGGCAGGCAAGCCCGCGCGCATCTATTGTTCTTTTCACAAAACACCTCCATTCGGTTGTGCGGCAAGCCGGCGGACCGCGGCCAGCGCTGTTTCGATTTCTTCTTCCGTGTTGAAAAAACCCGGACTGAAGCGCACGGTTCCCTCAGGGAAAGTTCCGATTTGCCGGTGCGCTAGCGGCGCGCAGTGAAGCCCTGCGCGGCAACACACTCCCGCTCGATCTTCCAGGGCCTGGGCTGCTTCGGAACAGCTCCATCCGTCGATGTTGAAGGATACGACAGGAACTTGCCGGGTTGCGTCCAGGGTACCGTAAACCTTGACGCGCGGGATTTCCTGCAGCCCGGTTATCAGCAACTCCGTCAGCGATGTCTCGTGTTTGCGAACAGTTTCAATCCCTTTCTCTTCGACAAACGCGAGTCCGGCGGAAAGCCCGGCAAGACCGACCGCGTTCAGTGTGCCTGCTTCGAAGCAGTCGGGAAGAAATTCCGGATGAATGTCCGAGTCGGAAGAGCTTCCTGTTCCACCTCGAATCAGCGGGCGCAACCGTCCTTTCGCCCGGCTGCCTATACACAATCCTCCTGTACCTTGAGGTCCGTATAGCGCTTTGTGACCTGTAAATGCCAGGAGATCAATCTTCATGGCGGCCATGTCGATGGAAACAGCGCCCGCGCTCTGCGCTGCATCTACACAAAAAAGCAGGTCGCGCCCCGCGGCTTCCCGGCCGATTTCTCCGATGGGAAACAAGGTGCCTACAACGTTGGATGCATGGTTCAACACAATGAGCTTCGTTTCATCCCTGATCCACTTTATCACATCCGTCGGGTCCAGGGTTCCGTCGACTCCGCATGAAACGCGTGTGACAGCCACTCCGTGTTCCTCCAGGAAACGAAGCGGACGAAGAACTGAGTTGTGTTCCATGGCGCTTGTAATCACATGATCGCCCCGGCCCAGGGTACCCATGATCGCCAGGTTGAGAGCTTCGGTTGCGTTCTTCGTAAAAACCACTGAGAGCGGATCTTCGTGACCGAAGAATTTCGCCAACCGGTCGCGTGTCTGGAACACGATGCGTCCTGCATTGATCGATGGAGAATGTCCTGAACGCCCCGGATTTGCTCCGTGCTCCCGGAGAAACCGCTCCATTGCAGCCGGCATCTGCGCAGGTTTGGGCCAAGAGGTGGCTGCGTTGTCAAAGTATATCATCAATCACTCCGTTCTCGGCCTGCCGGATGGCGAAAACCGGCAAAACCCTCGAGTGTCCGTTTGTTCCGGCTTGAGTAAAGTGGAGCATGATAATTATCACAGGTTTGAAAGTGAGAAAAACTTTTTGGTGAGAACAATCACCATCTACTTTAGTAAAAAAAAATTGCGGCAACATTATGTTTGAACCGCGGAAATAGTGTTATTCTCTTTCTCCTGTGATCGAATCAGGGATGACCGGTAGTGATATGAAAGGTGATCATGAATCAATCCTCTCGAGAAAAGCCGCTTGGCAACGGTAAAGGCATCGCATTTGAAAAAACCCAGGCCGGAGACGCCGGGTTTGACGAGACGCACGTTGCAACAGACGGTGGGGGGGCTTCAGGCAACGCGGATTCGGATGTTTTCGATGAAGAGGTCTCCGACGGACGTTACCGTATCCGTGGGGAAATAGGGCGAGGGGGCATGGGCAAGGTACTCCTCGTGCATGACGGCCGGATCGGCCGCGA
The DNA here is from genome assembly GCA_007131745.1 of Myxococcales bacterium. Next base: position 1,782 of record SLPX01000171.1, on the reverse strand, counting down.
TGTGGCGCTGAAAATGATCGCCGAACCCAGGGGCGCGGGATCAAAGGAGGAGCAATCCAAGAGCAAGAGCACCGGTTTGCGAAGGTTCATCAGGGAGGTTCAGCTTTCGGGGAGGCTGGAGCATCCTTCGATCGTGCCTGTCTACGACATGGGAGAAACAGGGGAGGGGAGTCCCTATTACACGATGCGATATGTGGAAGGACGTTCCATGGCGGAAGCTTTGCGGGAATGCAAAAGTTTAGCGGACAGATTGGCTTTGCTTCCTCATTTCAGGGATATCTGCAACGCTATGGCGTTTTCGCACGCTCGCGGGGTTATCCACCGGGATCTCAAACCATCCAATGTCATCCTTGGACGGTTCGGAGAAACCATGATCATCGACTGGGGCCTTGCAAAGACACAGGGTGACACGGGTGAAACGGATGAGCCGGATCGTCGGTTGGCCCGGGAATTGCGTCATTACCAGGAGGCCGACGGGGAAGACACCATGTATGGAGCTGCTCTTGGCACGCCTGCCTACATGTCGCCGGAACAAGCTCTGGGCCATGTCGAAGATATAGACCAACTGAGCGATGTCTACAGTCTCGGCGCGATTCTATACGAGATCCTGACTGGGGTTCCCCCGCATACCGGCGGTTCTCCTCACGTGATAATGCTTCGGGTGGTGGATGAACCCATCAAGCTTGTTAGCCCGCTCGAGCCGGATGTGCCCGGAGAGCTTTGTGCGATAGCCGAAAAGGCGCTTCAGAAGAAAAAGGCCGACCGCTACTCTTCAAGCGGAGAACTGGCGAGGGATCTGTCCGCGTACTTGTCGGGCGAAAAAATAAGTAGCTATCAGTACTCGAACTGGGAACTGCTTTATCGCTTTTTTCGTCGTAACCGCTTGATCGTGTCGGCCGCATTTCTGGTCATGCTGGCCGTGTTGGGAACCGCTGTGTTCATGACTAGAGCGTGGCGGAGGGAACAACTCGCGGGCGAACGAGTCCAGCGCGCGAAGGATCAAGAGAGCGCACAGAAAGAGTTGGCCCAACAAGCGCTGGAGCTAAAGATCGAAGAGCAGCGCAACGCGGCTTTCCGGCTTGCCGAGTCTCATCTCGTGAGGGCCGAAAACCTGTTTGAGGGAAAGCATTACCTGCAAGCCGCGGTTTTCGCGGCTTCAGCATCGTTGGTGCATCCGGGAAACCCCCGTAGTCCTGACTATGATCCGGATTTCTGTGGAGATGATTTTGTTTGCAGGGATCTGACCGGTAGGGCTGTCGGATTGTACATGATGGCGCAACAGTCCGCTCGGGTCGTACACGAACGTACGCTTAACATCGATCCGCCCCTTGTTTTCGATCATCCCGCGGCCGATCGTCTGCACCTGTCCCCGGACGGCAAGTTCGTAACCGTTGTGTCCAATGAGAAATCCATTCGGATCTGGGAGGCAGAGACCGGCCGGATATCCCACACCTTCACCGAACACCGTACGGCCGTAAGCCAGGGGGCCTTCAACGCAGACGGTGACAGGTTCGTCTCGGTGGATCGCAGCGGAAACTGGGTTTTCAGGGAGTTTCCCGAGGGAACTGTGGTTCACAGGAAGCCCAGCGATATGGGTGAATGTTTTTACCTTGAACCTCTTCTCGGCACCGACGATCTGATCGCAGCCATGCCGGATGGTCGCATTCTGAGAGTAAACAGTCGGACCGGCGACTCGGAGCCTTTGTGGCCAGAAAGAAAGTTTCAGATTCACGGTGTGAGACGTTCCGCAGCAGGACACTACTTTCCGGTCGCGGGATTGAG
>SLPX01000160.1 GCA_007131745.1 Myxococcales bacterium | reverse complement strand
CAACCGCGGTCGGATGCCGAACTCGTCGCCGTGGTCTCTACATCCTCCAAAGTCCGAACAGGCTCTTCCGCCCAACCGCGGTCGGATGCCGAACCCGTCGCCGTGGTCTCTACATCCTCCAAAGTCCGAACCGGCTCTTCCGCCCAACCGGAGCGAAAACCTGTGTCCAGTGCCTTCGAACGCTCTCCATCCGCCAAAATTTGCGCCTGAACTTTTTCAATAGCCAATCTCCAGGGATCATCCTCCTGTGGAGTTATCACTGACTTCTTTGCCTTGGGCGCTTCGAACTCTTCGGGCGCTCCACCCTTACCAACACTGTCATCCCTGGCTACACCACCTTCACTCGTTTCCTGTGTCTTCGAGTCCTCGGCATGAAGCATCGACTTTTCCCATACTTCAAGCCAATCCTCAGCTTGTTCCTTCGGCACTTTTTCACCGGCCGCGGTGAGGTAAAAAACTTCTCCACCCTCCAAAACAAGAGAAGCTCCACGCAACTTCGCAGGAACCGAATCATCCTGGGGCAACGTGTCCAATACTTCCGAAACGGTATCTTGCCGAACTTGTAATGAACCCTGGGATACCACCGGCGGAGGCGGTGGCGAAACCGACCGGACCGGGGCTGAAACAACAGGACCCGCAGGACGCTCCGCCGACTTCGACACCACCGGCCGAGGTGGAGGCGAAACCGACCGTGATTCGCCACGCTCCCGCCTATATGCACCAATAAGCACATTAGCACCCTGCTCATCCACACAAAAACCATCGGGCGCCTGATAGATCACATTTGTCGTTCCGTCGGGAAAACTCCGTTCCAGGATCCTGCACCCTCTCAACTCTTCCGGTACACTGAGATCATCCAAGGATATTATATCCAGTTGAACAACATCGGGTTTTTTCGGCGCAGCCCACACGGCCTCTTCGTATGGATCAACGTCCACTTCGTCGGCCAGATCTTCCCACCCGCCGCGCTTGAAGAGTTTGCTGAAAATGGACAAATCTTCCTCTCGCTTGTATTCCCCCATAGTTAAAACCATTCACCACTGCCAGTCAATCCAACTTGTCAAATAATTGCTGATATTGCCCAAATCGGGCTTGAAGCATTTATGCCCAACATTCGGCCTCTCCCAACTACTGCCCCGTTCCGAAACAGACTTGACATGAAAACACCTTCGTGAAATTTTGTCTTCTGTTTCAGCAATTTTTCAATACGGAGTCAAAGATGATAGAGAGAATAAAGGACATAGCCGTTTCCAAGGGCATGAAAATGATGAGTGATCCAAGAGTTATGAAAATGATGAGCGATCCGAGGCTCATGAATCTCATGATGAAAGCTTTTTCAGTTCAATCCAAGGTCGCGTCCGCGGCATCGGATACTTCTAAGGCGTTGGCCGATCACCTTCACCTTGCAAGTCAGGAAAGCATACTTGAGTTAAAAGATGAAATACTCGACCTGAGAGATCGTATCGAAACCCTGGAAAGACGATCCGGTTAAAAGAAATACTCCGAGCTTCTCTTCACGCGGATATGCAAACTCAAGTAGAGGTTGTGAACGCCCAACCCTCTGACCGACAAGTTTAAAACCGAGCGATCACGAACCCCCGCGGGAATCGGAACCCGTACGGTTCTTCTTTCTTCCACCAGTCCGCTTTCGTCACACACTGAACATGGATCCAAGCCCTTTCGGCCGCATCCCTTGCATTCTTCACACGGCCAGAAAACCGGCAATTCTACAAGACACACAACACCCCGCCAAGCGTCCATCTCCGTCAACTCCACCAGCAAATTCAGCGGTCTCGCCCTCCTGCTTCCGGACGAAGGTTTCAAAAAAGATCCCAGAACGTTCTCGAAAATATCTTCAAACATGGAGCGCGGAAAGCTCGAACCTACATGATACCTGCCGCGCTCCGGAAGGAGCGGTTCGATTTCAACATCATCGCAAGGTGTTCCATAGCGTACCTTCTTTTCAACGCTGCTTTCCGGATAAGGCGAACCATGATCCAATCCCTGGTCATAAGACGCCCTCTTGGCCGGATCGGAAAGTGTCCTATATGCTTCTATTATGTCTTGAAAAAACACTTTTGAACCCGGCCCCGCCCTGTCAGGATGATACTTCAACGCCATTTCCCTGAACGCTTCCCTTATTCCATCCGCACATTCATTCCTGGATATCCCCAATATCAAGTAATAGTCTCTCGTTGGCATATGCTCTTACCTCCGTCTGGATCATCCTGCACCCAACCGTCTCGGGACCGCATGCCTACCCAAAAAATTTAATATCTATCCAGCCAACGTCAAGGTAGATGTGTCTTCATCATTGTCCCTTGCTTTTTATTGTCCCGCTTCCTCCGCATAAATGCCAAATCCGTTTTCATTTCTCACCAGCACGTGATCGCCGGCCTCTCTTCCCTGCCTTGTGGCAGTCCATGAAACCAAAAAATACCACGCAACATGTCACCTCGCAGTCCGATAATTGATGTGTTGAAAAAAAACCATTCACAGTTTCGTGGTGAAGAAAACAACATGCACGCAACGGAGCAAATGATGAAACCGGCGAAACCTCACGAGGTTTTTTGAAAATGGATCCGACAAAACCACATGACCGAGGATACAAAAACCTCTTCTCAAATCCTGTTATTCTGAAACAGCTATTTCAAACTTGCGTGGATGAACCATGGGTCGGTGAGCTGGATTTCTCTTCTCTGGAATATCTCGACACCGAGCATGTCGACAAACGGCTCATGGCAAGTCAAAATGATATGCTCTTTCAAATACGCTTCAGAAACAACCCGGCCCTGCTTCTTGTCATCCTGGAGT
>SLPX01000201.1 GCA_007131745.1 Myxococcales bacterium | reverse complement strand
TGCATTCGACCACTCCACCGTCTGGATTTCACCGGTTTCGCACGCGCGTCTCAGCACCGGAGAAATCCCGAAAACTTCGTATCCGTGGTACGTGATATCGAGCTGTTTCACCAAACCCGCGGCGATCAACAAGTCGTTTTCAAGAACTCCCTGGCCGGCCAACCTCAAATCACCTATGCCCTGCCTTACAACCTCCCTCACGAGCGACATGGGACATCGAACCGAACCGTAGAGTTCGACACCCATGTAACAACCCCGAGTCACGAACTTGGACACGGCTTCTTTTTCACTCATTACTTTCGAGACGAGACCCTTGGGTTTGTTTTCACGGATCCAATGACGCAAATCATCGACTTTTTCCATCTGGAACAAAGGGCCTTTACCGGACTTCAGTTGGTCCATACACGCACCTCCTTTTCAATTTGGATTCAACTCATATCAAAGGTTCGCTTCCACGGCAAGAAGCTGAAGAAAAAAAACTCCATTCCGCCCGACAACCCGGTCCTGATGCCAATCAGTTTCAAGAATGAACGGAAACAAAAACCTATAAAAAGTCCTCGATTTTTTTCAACAAATCCAGCCTGTCGACGAGGTCGGTCACGTAATCCACCTTGTCGGTGTTGATTTCAATGACCGGTGATAGATCGTAACGTGATATCCAGTCTTCGTACAACCTATGAAGACGTTTCAGGTATGACACCGGCACCGCGGCCTCCATGTCCCTTCCCCGGTGGAGTATCCTCTTGCGAAGCGCTCCCACCGAACACCTCAAATAAATCATCACATCCGGAGGCCTGAGTTCCTTGCAAATAGTTTCATAAAGCTCCCAGTACGTGCAGAAATCCCTGGACGAAATGCACCTCCCCCGCTTCAGGTTCAATGCAAAAATCTCCGCGTCTTCGTAAATTGTCCTGTCCTGAATCACGGATCCTTCGTACTTCTCCAACTCCCTGTGCAGACGAAATTTCGCGGTCAAAAAATAAAGCTGGCTCTGAAAAGCCCACCTTTTCATATCCTTGTAGAAATCATCCAGGTAGGGATTCGTGGCATTTGGTTCGAAAACAGGTTTCAGTGGATACCTTCTCGACAGGAAATCCACCAGGGACGTCTTTCCCGCTCCCATGTTTCCGGATACAGCTATGTAATTCTTCATATCTCCGAATTCCAGATTCAATATACTCGCATGCAGGGGCGAGTTTAACCTCCCCTGGGACAAACAACCAGCAAATAAAAAAAGCGACCGAACCCTCTGCAGTCAATCATCACAAAACCGCGTAACTTCCACAGCGTCTTGGATATCGTTTACAACAACCGGTCTTGATCTGAGAGCGGTAAATCGTGCTTTCTTTTCTATTTCAACCACGATAAAGTTAAATAATGTAGACAAAAGAGCTGCGCAATCACTGGAACTTTTTTTCACTTTTTTCGCTCGTTGCAATTTTACATTGAGAATCGCTCCGAGATAAGACGATATCAGCCGAATTTTTCATTTGTTAACACTGTTCGGCCATGGAGTACGATGGAGCAGGAAAATAAAAAAATAGAAGAAAATTATCAGCTTATAGCCGACGATAGGCGTTTGTTTGATATTCGTTTCTGGCAATCCCAAGGCGATCTTGCCATTTTCGAGGCAGTAACGGAAATGGTAAAGGATTATTTTTTGATTCGAGGGGAAAATGCTGACAAGTCCAGACTTCAGAGAACTATTGAAAATTTTCGAAAAGCATAAAATACGCTATCTCATAGTAGGGGGATACGCAGTTATGAAATATAGTGAGCCACGGTTCACAAACGACCTTGATGTATTTATCGCGGCTGATCGTGATAATGCAAAAAGTGTGTACTCAGCATTAAAAGAATTTGGCGCACCGTTGAAAAACCTCACTTCAGATGACTTCGCACATAAAGGATATTTTTATCAGATGGGAAAACCTCCTTTGAGGGTTGATATTTTGATGTCGATTCCAGGTATAGAGTTTGATCAAGCTTGGAACAATCGGGAAGCGGTTGAATTGGATGACCTCAAACTTCTCTTTATTTCACGAGCCGACCTTATCCGATCAAAGGAAGCAAGCGGAAGGCCGCAAGATAAAATAGATGTTGAAAAGCTGAAGAAAGCCGAACAATTGGATAAACACGACCAGTTTTGATTCACCCTCTTTGCCGTTCGGCCTAATTGTCTTTTTCTGCGATGGATGGATCGAACCGTAAGACCCGGCCTGCTGTTCTCTCAGGGACAAACACCCAGATCGTGTACCGGCAAAATTTCGGTCGTGTGGATGGTCCCCTCTACGCCGGGGAGGCCGGGATAGCTGAAATCCGTGGAGGGGGCTGCGCCGTTTTTCCTATACCGGCTTTTGCCTTTTTTATTTTCATCGGCTGGTTTACAGTTTTCCTTGCACGTAACAATCTATTTCGGCAGTTTTAGGAGTTTTAGGGGACGGATCCTCCCCGCGTTCGGTGAAACCGGAGATTGATTTGAAATCACCATGAGTATGGATACGGAAGAATCGAACTTAGAAGTTTCTTATGATTCCAAGGCAAGCCGGGGTTGGCTGTTCTTGTTTCTCGGACTGTTTCTGGCAGTCTTCTTCATTCACTCAATACCTGCGACAAGCGGTCATCCATGGATTTTGACCCATTGGGCGCTTGACTATTCGGCGGGATTCATCCCCCGGGGCCTGGTTGGAACCCTTCACCTTGCGTTTTTCGGCAAGGCAACCCCGAAAAACATTTTGTGGGCATATTATTTTTTCTTTTTCATGTTTGGAATCTTTTCTGTCTGGTGGCTGTGGTCCACGGCCAAGCGCCACAACTTCCGACCCTCTATTGTACTGCTGTCGCTTTTTTTCATTCTGTTCGTTCTTCCCTATCACCTCACGGAAAACATGGCTGGGCGTTTCGACCTCTTCACGATCATCCTGTTTTTGTTTTCCATTTGGTTTTTGCACACGAAACACCGTATTCTGGCGTTCTTGCCGGGAGTATTGGGAACCGCGGTACATGAAACCTATCTCGTATTTTTCATTCCGACATGTTTGATTGCCACATTGGAGATTACCGCGGAGAAGAGAAGGCTTTTCGATCGGATTCTTTTACCCGCTTTGATCGTGTTCGCCCCCCTCGCAGTTTATCTCGCAATGCTGTCACAGGTTCACCGTGTTATGCCCATTGAGGATTTCACGGCGCATGTACAGTCAAACTCCGGTTTCGGAATCGCACCGAACATGATAGTTCAGGAATATCAATGGAGTCTTGGAGATCATTTCAACAATTCACTGAATCGAGCTGAATCGAGGTATGTTCAATTTCACATCCTGTTCAGCTTGGTATTCCTGTCTCCCATGTTGTATTTTTTCTTCGGATTCTGGAAAAAGACTCTCACCATGCCTTCACGGGGTTTTGACCGAGTTCTGGGAGTGCTGAAAACACTGGCCACGATGTCGCCCCTTGCGCTTCTTTTCATAGGAACGGATTATTGGAGATGGCTGATGATGTCTTTTTCCCTCTCCTTTTTCTTCTTGTTCTATGCGGAAAAAACGGACAAACAAGTATTCACTTCGTTTTTGGACTGGATCGAGAATCACTTACAACTCACAGTTTTTGTTGTTGTCATATCGGCACTGGCAGGGCCGATGAGAGATGTCAGATCATTTGATTTCATAGACAAGCTTTACGATATTTTTAAGAACGCAGGTTGGTTGTGAGAATCAAACGGTGAGTGCCTAAGAAGATCTTGGATGCAGATCGCCTGTCACGGAGGTTCGTTCAGTCGATTGAGCCCATGCAAAGGATTGCACGGGTACCGGTCCAGCAGCACCGTTCAGGATCGAGAAAGTTCTCGCCTTGTCCCACACAGGCAAACTTTTGATTACAATACTGACAAAGAGGCCAGGAACCCGATGGGTCTGAGCCCGTGCACTCCATGAATCTGCCATCCGGTCCCGTTCCAGTAATCGTAAAGTTCGGCAGGTCAGGAAGAATTACGGAGTGACCTCCCCAGAGATTGCCTTCGTCGATCTGAACGCCGTTTACGTTAAAGACCCGATCGCCCCGGCTCGACTCGTAGAGCAAGTAGTCACGGGCGTCCTCGTCAGGGGTGGAATAGTAGATGCGCCAGGATTCGCCGACAATTCCCAGAGCGTCGGCCTCATCGGCGCACTTAGCGTCCGCTTCCTGGCGGGAGTTCAGCCAGGAGGATTCACTGGAACCGAGAAAAATGCTGGTAGCGAAAATAACGAAGCTCTTTGAGTAATCACAAATTCCCTCCCTGCAAATCCCACCTGCTGAACATTCGTTACTGCACATTCCACAGTTATCCGGATCGCTCAAAAGGTCGCTATTGCAACCTGTCAAAGGATTTCCGTCACAGTTTCCCCAATAAAAATCACACATAAGATCGCACCCCCCTTCGATGCACACCGGGGTTGAATTAGGGCCGCTGGGACAAACACTGTCGCAATCGCCGCAATACATAGGATCGTTCGCTGCATCGACACAAACGCCGTAGCACTCAACCAACCCATGGCCACATGAAGCCAGGCACGAACCGCCCGAACATACCTCGCCCGGGTCGCATGCTTTGTAGCACTCCCCGCAATGGTGCCGATTGATCTCCGTGTTAACGCATCCGCCATCGCACATGGTCGGCGTGGATCCCCCGCAAGTCAAACCGCACTCGCCGCCCGAACATACCTCCCCCGGCTCGCATAGGTTGTCGCACTCTCCGCAATGATGGAGGTCTGTATCCGTGTTAACGCATCCGCCGTCGCACATGGTCGGTGTGGATCCCCCGCAGGTCAAACCGCACTCGCCGCCCGAACATACCTCCCCGGGCTCGCATGGGTTGTCGCACTCTCCGCAATGATGGAGGTCATTTTGCAGGCTGACACAGCTTCCATTGCAGTCTTCAAACCCTTCGGGACAGGAATGCAGACAGTTTCCAGCTGAACACACCTCGCCGTCCACGCAGGCTTTTCCGCAAGAACCGCAGTTAAACGGGTCGTATTGCATATTGACGCATTGCCCACCGCAATTGTTCAATCCCGGGGGACACGACAATACACAACTTCCCGAGTTGCATATCTCGCCCAGCCCACAACCGTTCCCGCATTCGCCGCAATTATGCCTGTCTCTCTGCAAATCCACGCAATATCCCGAACAATCCGTCCATCCTCCCGGGCAGTAATGGACACAAACTCCTTCATTGCAAATCTCGCCTTCCGCACACTTGGCCCCGCATTCTCCACAGTTGTACACATTTACGTCGGGGTCCACGCACACACCGTCGCAACGAAGCAACCCTTCATCACATTCCTCTCCGGGTGATGAACCGGAACCACATCCAATGAAAACTCCGGATGCCCACCCACAGACCAAAACAAACGTAAAACACCTCATCAAAGCCATGTCAGTTATTTTTCGTTCCATGACCGAATCCTTTCGCGCTCGAGCGTTTTCTTGGATCAAGCAAATCGGTTGCGCCGTTTTTTCTGAACCGGCTTTCATCTTATATATTTTTCATGGGCCATTTTACAATTTTTAATTCACATAACAATCTATTTCGACTATGTGAGAAAGTGTTTCCTCCCCGCGTCCGGTGAAACAGGAAACTTGAGACGGTTGTGAGAATCAATCTTTGAGCGAGTAAAATTGACCTCTTGTTTCAATGGTTTAGAATTCATCCTGAGCCTATTAAGACGATCATGGATGCGAATGGAATCACCGGCTGAAAAGGAGGCCTTCATGTTTCACGATAAGCGATGTACGCGTGAAGAAATCCCTGAAAAGGATTTGCACCGATTTCTTCATGCGGCCGCGCTGAGACTGGGTTACAAAGGTCTCGTGCTGGGAGACGGAAACGGACGGCTTATTTCTTGGGGGGGCGAAGTGGAACACCCGGAACAGGTAGCTATGGATGGACCCGTGGGGTTCCCGGATTCAGCGGAAGGTGAAATTGATTCGAATCCGAAAAAAGAGAATTGCTTTATTGAAGCTTTATTTACCCCGTCCGGCACGTTTTTCCTCAGCGCTCTCGGCGGACGTTCGGCCGCTCCTTTGCGAACGGGCGGAACCCTCGCTTCCATCCGCAGGATCCTGGATATCTGATTCCAAAGACCGACGAAGGAAAGGAGAACCTGAACCGGTCACGGTGAAACGATATAAAATTTTTGTGGGGTGATTTGAGACGATGTTACCGGCAATAGGAGGGTTCGTTGCCGTCACAGCTATCAGGGCCACCGGGGCAGTGATCCATGCACCTGTTGAACTTGGTGCAGTCGTCCACATCGCCTTGTGGTCTGCACAAGTTCCAATCCAGGCCATAGATATCTCGAACCTCCTCGCACCCAGTGTATGGGGGGCAGTCATCCAGCCCGGGAGTGCATTCGTCAAAACAGAAGTTGCTCCAGCCGACAGCCACACAAGAACCCGACATGCAATCATCCAACCCCTCGCACAAATCACACATCGCCCTGTTTCCCGAGGGCTCCGTACAGGATGCCTTCCTCGGCACGCACTGCATGCCCAAACCCGTGACCTCAGCACACCAGTAACCCAAGGGACAGCGGTCGTTTTCATCACAAGGCGCACTGCAAAACTTCAATCCGTTGGTGCTCATGGTCAAACAATCGCCGCCCAAATCACAGTGACCGGAATGCTTACATGGAGAACAAAGGTCGCCTTCGCCCACGCAAGCCCCGAAGTCATGAAAACACTGGTAAAAATCTTCTTCTCCACCCTCGCAATTGCCACTGCAATCTTCGCAATCAGCGACCCAGAGTCCTGAACTCTCGCAGAAAAACGCCTGAAGGCAGGTGTTGTCAACCGGGCAAGTGTCGGGCGCCGTGGGATCACACACGGCGGAACAATAACCCTCGCCCCCTAAAGCTCCTTCCGCTGACACACATTTATCGTCGAAATATCTACACTGGCCGTCGAACTCGCACGGTTCACAAAAAAGCCTTTGCAGGCAGAGGTCCACGAGAACGCCTCCGGAGATCATGGTTTCACCGCAGAACATTCCCGGAAGACAATCCATATCCTGATCGCATTCCTCGGTGCAATAGGCATAGGCGTCCTGGTTGCCGGATTTTATGCACACATAGCCTTCAGCGCAGGGCTCGTCCGAACAGCCGTGACCGGTTGTGCCCGGACCCTTGTCCTCAGGCAGGAAAACACAGCGCTTTTCCCCAGCCACCAGCGCGCAGTAAGTACCATTGGGGCAATCAACATGCTCAGCGCAGGGGTGATCACAAATCCCGTTTTCATCGCATTTGTCCGGCACGCAAAAACCGTCATCACCGCAATAGGTTGCAAACGAACAATCCGCATGGACCGTGCACTTGCGGTTGCACACTCCGCTCGAACAATCATCGGGCGCGCATCCGGTCCTGCCCTCTTCTTCGAGGCAATAGTAACCGTCATCGCACACGGAGCTATCCAAACAAGCCACCCCGCATTGCCCTCCTACGCAAACGGTTCCCTGTCCACAGTCATCGTGTTTCCCGCAAGGTTCGCCCTGCATCACCAGGGGACGACAACCTCCCAGAACACACAAATAACCCTCATCAAAACGGCAATCCGTATCCTGCTCGCAGGACGGAACACAGTAATATCCCCCGGATATTTTCACGCATTCCCCCGACTTGCAGGATCTGCCCTCTTCACAAGGCTTAGAGCACATTCCACCCGGAAGACTCAAAAGGCAAACATCCTTGCATACAGTGTCCTCGTCGCATGCAGCTCCGATGGTTTTTCCAGAATCTCCCTTGCACCCCCCAAACAAAACCATGGACGACAACAAGAGAAACAACAGCTGTTTACACATTCCCGAGCGAGGCATTTTTCTTGTATGAGCAGATTCATCAGATTCATCGAAAAATCCAGCAGCTGATAATCTCCCAGATATTGCCGTCATCTTCATATTCAGGCTCTCCTTTAATCGAACGATAACATGTTCAATAACTTCACTGCACGAACAATGGAGGGTTTTTACCATATATCCAACAACCGGCACATAATTTTCTTTTTCCGGCTGGACCGGGCGAACGATTGACTCGCATCGATCGACTGATAGAATTACAGGATCCACACTGGAAGAAAGCGAGAAAACCGAAATGGATAAAATAGCCATCGGAATAAGCACATGCCTGCTGGGTGAGAACGTTCGATACGACGGCGGCCACAAGCTGGACAGGTTTCTGAGAGATACCCTGGGGAAATACGTGGATTATGTCCCTGTCTGCCCGGAAACGGAATGCGGCATGGGCATACCACGTGAAGCCATGCGCCTTATCGGCGACCCTGCAGAGCCGCGATTGATAACCCGCAAAACAGGCAGGGACATGACGAACATGATGGAGAACTGGGCTAAAAAGCGGCTTCCGGAACTCGATAAAGAAGATCTCTGCGGCTTCATTTTTAAGAGCAAGTCGCCTTCAAGCGGCATGGAAAGAGTCAAGGTATACAATAACAAGGGAATGCCCCACAAGACCGGCGTCGGCATTTTCGCCCGGATGTTCATGGATTTCTTTCCACTGCTGCCGGTGGAAGAGGACGGCCGGCTTCACGACCCGATTCTCCGAGAGAATTTTATCGAGCGAGTCTTCGCTCTCAGGAGTTGGAGGAAAAATCGCAATTCCAAGTCACGGGGAGGATCCCTCGTGGAGTTTCACACCCGCCATAAACTTCAGATCATGTCACACAGCCCCAAGCATTACTCGGCTATGGGAAAACTTGTTGCAAATCAAAAGAGTTACGGATCAAAAGAACTCCTGCAAATCTATGAAAAAATGTTAATGGAAGCTTTGAAACTCCGGGCTACAACAAAGAAAAACACGAACGTTCTGCTCCATATGATGGGATACTTTAAAAAGGATTTGTCCGCGGATGAAAAGCAGGAACTCCTCGAAATCATAGATCGATACAGAAGGGAACTCGTACCGCTCATCGTACCCGTAACCCTTATCGGACATTACGTGAGAAAATACGAAAAAAGCTATCTGAAAAACCAAAGTTATCTTGACCCGCACCCTGTGGAACTGCAACTAAGAAATCATGTCTGAAATGCAGACCAATTAAAAACAAACTTGATACATCGAACGGATCGCAATAAAATATATCGGATCCATGGATGAATAATTCGTGGTTTACGAATAGAAAAAAAAGACGTATCAATGATCCGGTTTGAAATCGGAATTGAAGCGTGTGAAAAAGGAGAAGTCAAAAATGAGATATCCGGAATTCAGGATTTATACCGGAAAGACTCTTCTTGTGTTGACACTGTTGGCCGCAGGTATGTGTCTCACCGCCCTCTCAGCCTGTACGGAGGATTCGGGGGAACCTTATTCCGTAACGGGTGGTCATACCGGCGGGGTGTGTTCATGTGACAGTGACTGCGATGATCTTGGAGACTGGACCGCTTTCTGCTTCAAGGGAATCTGTGTTCTCGAGTCGATGTTTGATTGCGACTCCGAAAACGCGGATTTTGGATGTCCGAGAGGCACCTTCTGTATCAACAGGGAACACCATGATGGATTGATCTCGATGTGCGCCCTGGAATGTGACAACAACGATGATAGGGAGTGTTTCGGAGTTTGCGATGAACTCGGAATCTGCCTCCCGGGGGAATTCGACAATTGCTTAACCGGGTGTTGTTCCATAGCGGATCCCCCCACCTCGTCGTTTGACTATCCCGATTATCCGGAAACGGAATGGGAAGCTCCGTATTGCGGTGTTGAAACATATCCCTGCCCGCCCTATGGAACCCGGAGAAGAAGGGTCATCGCGGATATCGCGTTTCTTCCGGCCAACAGCGCAGCCAAGCAGCTTGCCGGTGACGACGGAATCCTTTCCATGAGGGATTTCTATTCGGCGGATGCAAGGCTTATCGTGATTTTTGTGACAGCAGGATGGTGCCCCTATTGCACTGTTGAGGCCAACATCCTGGACGGCGTGTACAAAGAGTATCGAGACGATGACCGCGGAAAAGTCATGTTCCTCGGCGTTGTATCTCAGGACGCTCAGGGTTATTACGCCACAACCGATTATGCAAATAACTATGCATCAGCGAGGGGATGGACTTTTCCTGCGGTTCCGGATGTGAGTAACGTCATAAACCAGTATTTCCTGCAACCTGCTTATCCACTTCACATAATAATAGACGGGCGTGACATGACGATCCAGTATCTCCAGCACGGCGCCCTGACTTCGAATCAATTAAAAGATAGAATTGAGCAACTGCTGCTTGATTGAACCCTTTCCGGTCAAAGAACCGGGAATTGAAACGGACCCAGTTCAGCAAGGAGATTTGCAGTGCAAACCTCTAAAGTGTTCCAGCGGAAACCGTTTGACATAATGACCCATACAAACTTGCCATATTGTCTATCCGATGTTAGACTGCATCGGTGATTTTAGGTGAAATCCAGCTTACAGAGGAGGCTTCATGAGTAAGAACACAAAAATCATAGCGATTATCGGAGGAGTTCTCATATTGGGGCTCGTGTTGTTTTCCGCTCTGACCGAAGGAGGATGCGGAGAGACATTCAATGTCTGGAGAGGAATTCTGGGATGCAAGAAAAGCGGCGCTCCGGCTGCAACAAGGGATACTCCCAAAAAGGAAGAGGCAAAGCCCGCGGAAACAGCAGACGATGAAGGCGAAGAAGCCGACGAACCGGAACCCGCAGCAGCCCCCGCTGATGAAGACGCGGAAGAAGGAGGAGAAGAAGCGGACGACGACGATGATGATGATGAATAAGACCTTTTCCTTCCGGCAATGAACCTGTAGAATCGCCCAAGTAACCAGAAACCGACAATCATTTTTTTTCGGACGGCCTCTGACGTAATGAACAGCGATACACGGACTACGCCCAAATGGCTTCTGCTTTTAAGAGACTCCCGGACGCAAGGACGAATCACCGACTCCTGGTTGAAAAGTGTGCTTGAAGATCCGGATGCGAGTTACCGGGAGAATCGGGGACAATTGGAAGGTTTGTGTACAAGAATCCTGGAACCTCTATCGGACGCTATGGGGCCTCCTCCATGGTCCGTGGGATCCCTGGATTTCCGGGATACGGTAAAAGCAGTATCAGTGGCCGGCGGCAGGCTGGCCGAAACCAATACTCCTGTATCTTTTATATCTCTGTTTTTCCACCACATGGAACGAGCGTTGACCGGCCAACTTGATTTTCCTTACAAAAAAGAATTGTCACATCTCATGGCATGTCTCGCGGGTTCAGCTACGGAAGCTTATCATCTCACATCCAAGCAACGAGAGGCGGAAGCGTACCAGGAGTTTCTTCGCAAATCCACTCCCCTGGTTTTCATTCGAGAGGATATTCCCGTACTGTTTCTCCTGGGCACCCCGGAACAAAGTGTTTTAATTGAACTTTTAGATCGGCTGTACGTATCCGCTATCCAGAGGAATGTCGGTCATTTACTCGTGGACTTCACAGGAGTGTCAACCTCGGGCGCTTCGATTCTGCAGCTTGGAAAAGGAATTCTGGATCTCGCATCAAGAAGTCAAATGGAAACGAGGACCGTTCACATCGTTTCAGCAGGGAGAGAAATCGACATCGCGTTGAAAAAAGAAGGCATTGATGATGTGAGGTTTCCCAGGCACGATGAGCTGGAAAACTGTTTGGAAAATATCAGTTGATCTCGGAAACCACCGCCCTGAAGTCTCTGAACCTGGACAACTTGCTTCGACTTCCCAGAACCACCCCAAGTACAACGCCGTGCCTCCTGGTCTTTATGGCGGATGCAAAGCAATAGCCCGCCCTACTGTTGTAGCCGGTTTTGCCCCCCACAACCGATATGTTTCCCCGGTGCATCAAGAGATTTGTGTTAAGATAATTCGCTGTCAAGTTCCTGGGCCAGACAGCCCTCACAAAATACTCGTCTCTGGCCATCACAGCACTCAAAACATTGTTTTTGAGAGCAGCCCTCAAAATGTGTGCGACCTCCCTGGCGGTTGACACATTACCGTGATCAATCCCCACGGGATCTTTGAATTCGGTATGCTTGAGACCCATCAATCGGGCACGGCGGTTCATTTCCTGGACGAGTTCCGCCGGCTGTAATCCAACCGCCCTTCCCAGGGCTGAAACCGCAACATTGTCGGAAGCAAGAAGCGCTGCATACAAAAGATCCCTGTTTGTAAATCTAGCTCCCAAAAGCAAGCGGGAACGACTCCCTCCGGATCCCACCCTTCTATCAGCGCGGGTTATCTCGGTGACTTCATCGAGTTTCAGGCCTCGTTCCACTATCACGAGTCCTGCCATTAACTTCGACAAGCTCGCGATCGAACGAACTTCATCCGCGTTCACCGAATAAAGCCGCCCGGAACTTTCCAACGGGCGGAAAAAAACCGCCTCGGCCTGGATGTCCACACTCTGTGAATCACCTGATGCTCGGCCCATTCGGGCGACGGCCGCGGAAATTATTATCACTGGAACCAATATGAATATATAGTTTTTCCGTCTCATACGCGAACCATAACAGAGCTCTTTAAAACGTCCAAAAATTTGCATCCGAAAAAAACAACAGATCGCGGATGGAATAACGTATAATGCAGACACATTCATTTACTGTTCGAGATATACACATCCGGTTCCGCCCATCGAGGCGGCCGGAACAGAAATCGCCCAGGAGGTTGAATATGCGTTTGAAACTTATTGCTGCATTATTGTTAATGGGGTTCGCCATGCCCGTCCAGGCCCAAGAAGCTTCGGATGAACAGGCGCAACAAGTACGGGAAGCTTACTTGAACGCCAACAAGCTCTACGGGGAAAAGAAGTACGTGGAAGCCATCAAGGCATACAACGAGGTCAGAAGAACCATGTACCACCCGATACTGGATTACCGGATCGGGCTATGCTACGAAGCTTTGAAAGACTACAACAACGCGAAACGCTTCTACCGGGTATACATCAAGTATTACGACCAAGGTTATCCGGTGGGGCGCAATCACCCAAGCCCCGAAGATGTCAGAAAGAGAATCAAAGCTCTTGAATCTGCGAAAGCCCCTCCGGTGACCCCTGCTCCCCCGGTGGAAATAGAAGATGTCGAACCTTCGGCGCAACCCACAGGCGAAGATGCCGAGGCCCAACAGGCACAGTATGCTCCCTACACGGAACAAGCCCCGCCCGGCTATGAACAATATGATCACCACCCCCCCCCTCCACCTCCTCACCACCATCCCGGACCGGGACATCCCGGTATGTACGCCAGGTGGGCCAATCTTTTTATAACGGCCGATGTAGGAGGAACAGCGCTGTTCGGCGACACAGCGGAAGATGCTTTCGACCAGGGAGGAGGAGGAGCTTGGGCAGGCATATACTTCCGTCCCCTGCCCTTTCTCTCCGGCGGATTGCTCTTCGGCGGACATGGGTACACCCTCTACGACAGAAACCCTTACTATGATTCCAATATGACGATTCTTTTCGCCGGCGGCGCGGTCCGTGGTCATGTCCCGCTCATGGGGTACACCTGGCGTCCTTGGGTCATAGAGCTTTTCGGAGAGCTTTCGGGCGGGTTTTCCCAGGGCAGCATTGGCAGAGACATAACTCTCAGAGGCGGCTTTCTGGGAGCCGCGGGCGGTGTCGACCTTTACTTGGCCCGCTGGCTTTCGGTCGGAATACTCGCCCGGCTGGCTAAACCTTTCTGGAGCAGCAGCAAAATTGATACCGCACCCGGTATCACCACAGATCTGCATGAGAACAACGATGTTTCTGTATATTTCGGCTTCAGCACGACCCTTCACCTCCACATTCTGTAGACAGATCTCCTTTCACAAAAGCATACGTTGATTTTTCCGGAACCGACTTTCAGCGTTGGGACCACAAAGAAATCTCTGTCATTCCTTCTCAAAAAAAGTAAAATTCAAACTCTTTGACCAACCGTACGGGAGTTTTCGGCTTATGGAATTAACAAAGGTTTTTTTATCTGCAGAACTTGCCGACAACCATGAATCAAAGATCTGTAGTCAGAAGAAATTTTTTCGTGTTGCAGGGGTTTTTTCATGTTTGTTCATTCTGTCTCTTCTTTGGGCCGCGCCTGCATCAGCCGCGTCTCCGGCCGAGATCCAGGCCAAATACAGAAATGCAAGATCCTTGCATGAAAACGGAGAATTCGAAAGTGCGGTCCGCGCATACAAAGAAATCAAGGTACTTCAGTACCATCCTATTCTGGACTACCGCATCGGCGAGTGTTACGAAGAACTGAACCAGTACAGGCTCGCCATAGCAGCATATGAACTCTACATAAAGTACTACGGCAAATTCACTCCCGGAAAGAATCACCCAACTGAAGAGAACGCGAAAGCGCGGGTAAAGAAACTCAAACTGAAATTGGAAACCCCTTATCATCCGGATCTGAAAAAAAAACCTGAGCACCGCGACCCTTATGGCGCTCCGGAATTTGACGGACCCCCGGAAGATCGAACGCACAAAGATACTTTTCCGCTGTGGCGGGCCATGCATTTCGGCGTAGATCTCGGCTATTCCAGCCTTTCTTCAGGGGATTTTGCTCACTTGACTGGACAGGGGGTCGGAATCGGTTTGTGGGCACATTACAGGCCTTTGCTATACCTTTCGGTCGGAGTATCCGGCTTTTTCAATTCTTTCGTCGGTGCAACCGGTGATGTCAAAGGCAGACCTTCACTGGGAGCAGTCGGCCTGGATGTCCGCGGGCATCTCCCTTTTATGAATTACGGCACTTCGGGCGGGCGTTTTGAACTCTGGGGTAATGTTTTTGGAGGTTTTTCAGGATTTCAGATTGAAACGAAACCGATCCTGGATATAGGCAACAGGACAATCAAATACACTGCTGCAGGCGGCGCTCTTGGCGCGGGTGTGGGTCTGGAGTGGTTCTCCACCGGTTTTCTTTCGTTCGGTTTTTCCATGAAAATATTGAAACCGATTCTGAGGACAACCAGTGAACATGAAACAAGATTTGATGATCTCGAAGGGGAATTCGACAGGATTTTCAGATTCCAACCGGATGAAAACCCGAACATGGGTTTCTTGTGGTACATCGGTTTCAGCGGAACGATTCATCTTTATTTTCCAAAGGATGGAAGACACACCCCGCCGCCGCCACCGGAACCACACGGCCATGATTGAGTGAGGATTTCTCAGGGTTTACGAGCCAAGTTCAGTTTTTCCGGGGTTCCGAAGAAGTGGATTCCTTTGGAGGGTCGAGGGTTGTA
Organism: Myxococcales bacterium; assembly: GCA_007131745.1. The sequence goes on along the minus strand of SLPX01000201.1, from coordinate 16,417 downwards.
AACACCCGGGCGGTCTGTTCCCCACACCCTCTTCGAAACATCAACACCCCCGCCAGGGCAGCGGTTGCAATGATTATCATTAAAAACACCCGCATGTTTTGAGCAGACTTTTTCCTGCTTTTTTCCGCTATTTCCCTGGCTGTTCGTCTTCTTGGATGCGTCATGGTGAGTTCTCGGGGACATTCTTAGCTGCATGCCTTATATCTTGCAAACGAAGCCTTATCGCTCCATTTCCCACGTATTGATCCCACTCCGGGGTGAACACGATGTCGACAATTTCTCCGGGTCTGATCGGCCGATCTCCAAGACCAAATCCTATTGCATTGAAAACCGGTCCTGAAGGACCATCCGCCAGTGAAAGACTCAGATGTTCCTCCCCCACCACGCGTGACCTTAAAACCTTCAAACTACCGGCAATGAAAACCGGCGGAGGATTGCCCGCACCCATTGGTTCGAGTTTAGCTATGTCATCCATTAGACATGCATCCACCGCGGACAAGGGTATACGGGCGTCTACGCACAAAGCCATTTCATAACCCGGTTCTTCCATCTCCGCGGCGACAACCCGGTCAAGCTGCATTCTGAGTTGCTTGATATTTTCCCGGCGCACCACCAACCCGGCCGCGGCCTCGTGTCCACCGAAAGAAATCAAGGATTCCTTCACCATATCCAGGCACCTGTACAGATTTATTCCGCCGAAACTTCGCGCTGAACCCCTTCCGGTCCCGTCTGCTTCTATGGAAATAACCACAGAGGGCTTGCGATAAATATCCGTCAATTTGGCGGCAACTATTCCGACCACACCCGGATGCCATCCCGCTCCGTCCACCACCAACACGTCCGATCCCGCCTCCCCCCATTCCACTTGCTGCCGAGCTGCTTCCAGCACCTTGTTTTGATGCTCCTTCCTGCAATGATTCGTCTTGTCAAGCTCATGTGCCAAATGGAGAGCGCGCTTTTCATCGTCGACGACCAACAACTCGAAAGCCGGATAAGCATCTCCAAGCCGGCCGGCAGCGTTGAGACGGGGCGCTAGACGATAAGCCACCTCTCTCACACCGATAACACCACTCTCATCTGAAATACCGGAAACATCTGCTAAAGCTTGCAACCCGGGCCGCCTGCTTCCACTCAGAAGTTGCAGGCCCTTTCGCACCATTATCCTGTTTGACCCCACGAGAGGCGCCACGTCCGCGATCGTTCCCAATGCCACGAGATCCAAGTAACTCCTTGGATCCGGCACTGGCCGATCAAGATTCTTTTCTACTAGTACGGTTCTCAGAGCGGCCACCAGGTAAAAACTCAGTCCGACCGATGCCATGTTTTCATCGGGAAAAAAACAATCGGGGCGAGATGGATTCACGAGGGCCAACGCCGGCGGCCGCGGCTGAGGTACCTTGTGATGGTCCAGCACCACTACATCCAACTCATTGTCCTTTGCGAACTCCAGTGCTTCAAAATCACTCGTTCCCACGTCGCACACGATAAAGAGATCGCATCTCTTTTCCAGCATGTAGCAAACATCTTCGATCTTCAAACCATACCCGCGATCCCTGTGCGCTATTCGAACGCTCAAAGGCACGCCCATCTCTTCCAGAAAAAGGGCCACCACTGCCGCACTCGTGATCCCGTCGACATCGTAATCCCCGAACACCCCGACCCTCTTCCGCTCGATAACCGAGGATGCCGTCCGCTTCACTGCACGGTCAAAATCCGCCATTTCCCCAGGAAACGGAAGGTTGGAAAGCCGCGGAGACAGGAATTCATCGACCCGGAGTGGAGTGTCTATTCCCCTGGCTAGAAGCAATTGCGCCAAAAAAGGAGAAATCGACAGTTCCGCGGCCAGTTGCCCCGCCCGGACCGCCAGACTCCCGTCAGGCTCCCGTATTGGAGGAAGTTTATCGAATCCTGTCATGCCATAGGCCACGAAGAGCGGCCCGCCTGAAAAGACACAAGCGGTCTACCGCAGAAAAATCCCCCTATCAGGTGGTTGCCTTGGCCTTGCTCTTTGCCTTACCCTTCTTCTTTCCTGCTTCACGAGATTTCGACCGGCCTTCCCGGGTCTCGAATCTCTCGTGCAACCATATAACCACTGGGCTGGCAATAAACACCGAAGAATAGGTTCCTACAAGAATGCCTATCGCCAAAGCCAAGGCGAAATCCCAAATAACGCCCCTGGCCAGAACAAGTATGACAACGACCACCATCAGGGTCGTCAAAGAAGTGAGCACCGTACGGCTCAATGTTTCATTTATGGATGTGTTTACCACCTTGGAAAACGCTCGATCGCGCAATCGCCCCACGTTTTCACGAATCCTGTCAAAAACGACAATAGTATCATTTAGAGAGTACCCAACAATCGTTAGCAAGGCTGCGATGATCTCCAGGTTGAACGTCCTCCACGCAAGCGCGAAAATTCCGGTAGTGATCATTACATCATGAGCCAGGGCTGCAACCGCGCCGGGTGCATATTTGAGGTCGAATCTCAAACCGATATACACCAAAATCAATCCCAGAGTAATCAACACCGACATTATTCCGTCATACCTGAGCCGTCTTCCCACCTTTCCGCCCACCGAAGTCACGGATATCACGTCTTTTACCGCGCCGAATGCATTGATACGAAGCGAATCCACTCTTTCGACATCCGCCTGCTCCAGATTGGCCAAAACCCCCTTGTCGACCTCATCGCGCCTCGCTGAAATGAGAAGCCGCCATCTACGCTCGGCCGGTTCACCCACTGGAACCACGCCACCCACGCCCTCTCTCAGGGGAACCCCCGCCTCACGCAGAAGGTCATGAAACCTTTCTTCTCCGTGTATCTGTGATGCACGGACAGTCATGTATATCTCCACATTCTGCCCGGCTTCATACCCTGCCCCATCCAATGCCTTCATCAAATCTTCGTCGGAAAAAACCTCTTCCGCTTGGAATTCCAGGAATTGGTCTTCGCCTGTTTGCGGAACCAGGCCGCCCAGCTCGCGGTTGAGTTCCTGCCGCAACCTCGCGCCGATTCCCTCCAGCGATATCCTCCATCTGTGCTGTTCCCCACGGCCCGGCCGGCTGACGGCATCCTCGGTGGCCGCTATCTGCACTCCCTCTACCTTATCAAAGACAGCCCGAATGCTCTCCTCGCTGACCTCATCGTGAAATTGAAGAGTAACGGTGTCTCCCGCTGGAGAAACCCGAAAACGATACAAAAAACTTTCATTAGTTTCGGGATCCGTTATTTCCTGTTTCAACGTGTTTTCGAGTTGCTTTACAGCATCGGGAGACAAGCCCGACTCGGTTTCCATGCGAATCAGGTACTCGTTTCGAGCTTCAGCGCCCACCCCGGTAGCCACGTTGATGACCGTCACCCGGCGATAATCCAGGTTTTCTATCGCGCTTCGAACAGCGACGATATCCAACCCGTCAAGATCCCTCATTTCTATCTGGATCTGTGTACCGCCCTTGAAATCAATACCGTAATTCAGGGCGTCTCCCCTGACAAAAGTGTTTACGATCAAAATCAAGACCGACAAGCAGATCGCAATCATGGAACCGATAATGAACTTTTTTCGGTTCCCGATGAAATCGATCTTTTCGCCCTTATCCTTCTTGATGATGATCTGAAACAGCCGTTTAAGGAACTGTATTACCATAACTTCCTCAGATGCTCAGTTTTTCAAAGCTTTTTCGTTGAGCGAAGAAATCAAATATTATCCGAGTCACCCAGACTGCGGTGAACACGGAACAAATGATTCCAATAAGCAAGGTTATTGCAAAACCCTTGATCGGCCCGGAGCCGTATTGCATCAAAACAACGCCCGCAATAGCGGTCGTGAGCTGAGCGTCCATAATGGTCCAAAAAGCCCTTTCATATCCCGACTCGATCGCGGCTCTTGGCTTCTTTCCCAATCTCCGCTCTTCCCGTATGCGCTCGAATATGATGACATTCGCATCCACCGCCATTCCAATCGTCAAGATGATACCCGCCATGCCGGGCAAAGTCAGCCGTGCCTCGAACCCCGCCAATATAGCCAATATGAACAACACGTTCAGCACCAATGCGGTCACGGCCACCACCCCGGATAACTTGTAATAAACCAGCATGAAGAGAATCACCAGGATGCCGCCCACAATGATTGATATCATCCCCATCCTGATGGAATCGCGTCCTAGTTGGGGTCCCACCACCAGTTCCATCTCCGGCCGCATCGGCGCGGGCAGCGACCCTGCCTTCAGCACCGCTGCAAGATCCTGCGCATCCTGCATGATCTCACGGGGGCTCTTCAACGCTCCGCCAAGGGTAATCCGACCGCGGGCGCCGATCTCCGACTGTATCACGGGAGCCGATTGTATGTTGCCGTCCAAGATCACGGCCATTCTTCGGCCGATGTTGGCCCTGGTAAGCTCCCTGAACCTTGTCTCACCGGCGCGGCCGAAAGTGAAATCCACCTCCGGCTTTCCGTATTGATCATAACCGACATCCGCGTCGTCAAGATATTCACCCGTGACCTGCGCCACCCTGTAAAGGTAATATGTACGCCACGCTGTCTCTCCCGTCTCCCTGTCGTCCTTGTCTTTTACAGGTATTTCTTCGTAGCCCACCTGCCTATCGCTTGGAATGGCGTATTCATCCGGCAATGCTTCGAAGAACTTTTCCATCACCCGCTTGCTTTTGTGTTGAAAGAAAACGACCGTTGTCTGTTCCTTGCCCTTGCCCGCGGATCCGTATTCGGTGTCGGCCCTTATCTCCGCTATAGCCTCAAATCCGGGTCGCCATTTCAACTCGTCCCCATCCTTCACGAAAAACCTCTCCAGCACGCTTTCTTCAAGTTCATGCCTGAGTTTGGCGCGCTGGAGCCTGTAAAGCAGCCTTCCCACATTTTCCATGTGCCGACTGTCATCATCGACTATCTTGAATTCCAACCTGGCGGTCTGGGCCAAACTGGATTTCACTCGATCCACGTATTCCGGATTCAACCCCGGCAACTCCACTATGATCCGGTCCTCTCGGCGCATAACCGACGCTCCGGATACTCCGAAGCGATCGACCCGATCACGGATCGTCTGAAGCCCCTGCCTCAGACAATATTCTTCCAACTTGTCGGCTTCATCCGAGTCCAGGCGAAAATGAACGTTGCCGGTCCTCGGATCCGAGGAAACAATCTGAATGACAGGCTCTCGCCTGTCACGGTATCCTTCCAACACCTTGTCGCTCGTGGCAATGGATACATCCTTGGGATGTTTCAGAAAATCGAACTTAACGTCCGCTCCCAGGTATGTCACCCTCAGAAGATCCTCCAACATATCGTCTTCGGCCCTGTTGTACTTTTTCCTCAACCTTTCCAAAATCCTGTGCCGAATATCATCCCCAACCCGCTCCATTCTGTCCGCGATGGCTTCGTCGATATCCACGTAGTATTCCATATAAAGCCCGCCGGCCAGATCCAACCCCAGCAGAACAGTGTTCTTGGTCCACCAGTCGGGCAATTTGTTAGCATTTTCTTGCAAGATGGTAGGCATCAAATTATAGACGGCATAGCCGACCAGAATCAAAACACCTATTGTTTTTAAGTACCATTTTTTCTGCATGGCGTCTCACCTGATGCAAAGCGCGGGTTCCCTTGAATTTTCCCGGCCTTTCCGCCCGGATAGACGAAAAAGATATGGGGCGCTCAAGCGCCTATTTGTTGCCCGGTTTGTCTGAACCGCCGGCTTTTCCGGACAGAGAACTCCTGAGCACTTTTATTCTAACTTTCTCCTGGATCTCCAGCACAGCGTAATGATCTGAAAACCCCGTGATTTTTCCGAGTATTCCTCCGGTTGTCAGCACCCTGTCACCTACTTTGAGGGCACTGAGCATCTCCTGATGTTCTTTCTGCTTTTTCTGTTGAGGTCGAATCAACAGGAAATAGAAAACAGCGAACATGAGAACAAGAAAAATCAGGCTGCTGTAATTGCCTGCTCCGAAACATCCCGCGGGCTGTTTCCTCTTCTTTTCTTCGGCCGGTTCTCCTGGTGCCTCTGTTTCGCCGCCTCCCGGCCCCTTTGCAGCGCCGGTGCTTCCAGGACCGTATACCGGTTTACCCCGCTCGGCCGCTTCCCCGGTTTCATCGCCCTCGCTTCCGGCCGAAACATCATCCCCGCCCTCCGCTCGGGCCGGAGGAGTATCGGTCACCGGAGGTGCTTCCTCAACCGCTTCATAAGCTGCCGGAGATTCGGCAGGGGTGCGTTCGTTTTCTTCCTGCGCGTACAAGGCCGGTGATACTGCGACCGCAAAAGCCGCGGTCACTGCCGCAACCATCAATATTTTTTTCAATTTCCCTTGGGAGTTCACTTATGGTCCTCCTCATACATGTTTTCTTGTGCCTTGAACTTAACCAATCCTCCCGCCGGGCGCGTGCCGACCCGAAAGCCGATTATATTGTCCGAAAGCACTATTAAATCGTCACTTTTTCCTGCCAGATGCGCATAGGTAGCAAATAAGGAGGGACCGGTCAATAGAATTAAAGAATTTTCAGTGAAGAAACCGCAGCATCGAATGCCTTCTCGTGACGCTCCAAAGATTCGGTTTCAGTCGCGGTTTCCACCGAAAAAATCCTGGATTTAGCGACAAAAATTGCAACCTGGTAGGTATACATGCGACCCTGGTGTGAACCTTCAAACCACAAGCTCTTTCCCTGGGTGCCGTCCGCTGTCTTGACATCTGCCTCTCTTAGGAACTTGTATCCTCGAACCGAGGTGAAATCCCTTTTCAAGGTCTCCACCCAGAAATTCAGATCTCCCTTGGGCCTGTTCCTCCTTGAACTCACGACGATCACCGAGTTGTCCGGCGACAATGCACGGTAATATTGTCTCGACCTTTCGTATCTCACATATCCGGCGGGCGGTCTAAGACTGAATGTCCTGCATCCCGAAACGCCGGCCGGAACTCCGGCTCCAACCAAGCACAGCAACAGCACTCTCTTCACTGCTAAACCAGCGACGGCTCTTATATTGCTCTGTTGTTTCATTATTGATCTCCTTATCTAAACTGAACAATGTTTCTCACGCCCAACCTGCGAATCCACCTGAAAGGACTCCTCCTGGGCGCCGCCGGTCGATCCCGATATCTCTCCACCGGTGAAACAAACCTGATAGTTATGGTAGACAAGGCGGCATGCTGCTCCAGGTAGCGGAGTTGCCCCTTGAAACCTTCAATGATCTCCACCACCCGAGCGATCTCTTTTTCCACCTCCAGAGCTTCCTTGACGTTGGTCGCCCTTGCCAACAATTCCCGAAGACGCTTCAAAACTGTTTCAGCCGCTTTCAACCGAAGACTCAGATCCATGTATTCTTTCGTCACGTCCTGGGACCAGATCTGTCTTCTGAAAGTCTCCCCCAGCTTTGTTATTTCTTGTATAAATTCGCTGAAGTGCGTTGCCGGTACCCGGACAATCAGAACATCCTCCGACCTGGATTGCATGTAGCCGCCCATGGATTCGGCCTTTTCGACGGCTTTCTCTATGCTCTCGTCAACCAAGGCAACCGAAATCTCCAACCTTGCCGAATAAATTATCATCCGCCGTTGCCCGGTTTCCGCTCGTTGAGATGCTTCTTCATCGGGTTTCGTAACATCGGTTTCTTCCGCGGGGGCGGGGGATCGATCCTCTCTTGCATCTACAGCCGTTTCCCTCCGGGTCTCTCTTCTCGCACGAGCGTATCTTCGCCCCCCGGATCTGTCCGACGCCCTTCTCGCACCCGGCGCAGGCCGAGACATCAACACCGGCGGAGGTTCGTCCATAATGGATTCTTCGCTCACCGTTCTTGGTTCCGCCCTGGTTTGGGGATATTGCTCTCCGTAATATCCTCTGGCCTTGGGAGTGGCGCAACCCGCAGTGAAAAAAACCATGCATGCAGCGGAAAACATTCCTGCACAACCGAATCTCTTCCACAATGGTCTCGAATAGTTTTCCATGTTCATCTGTCTCCTTGTACCTTAACCTTAGCCATTTTTCGTTCTAACGCCCCTTGCATCGATCAACTTACACTCTCAAGCTGCTTTTTTTCCTCACTCGATCTTAAAGACCAACCCCAACCGAGAGGATTTTCTGAGAATAACCAACCGTATTTCATCAAATGACAAAATATCCCTCCACAAGTTCCACAGGTCGGATGGAGTATTAAGGGTCACACCGTTCACACTCACAAGCACATCATTTTTTTTTAAAACATGTTTCAGACACGGATCGTCGACATCCTCGACCAGCCATCCGATAAATCCATCATCCCTGAATTCCGGATATCGGCGTACATCAAGATCGCCCAGCAAAGCAGCGGGTCCTCTTTCTGCGTAGTGTTGAAGCGCTTCACGGGTCAACTTGTCCCACTTGCAAACTTCCTTGCTCGAAACGTAATCTTCGCGTTCATCATTGTTTGTTCTAAAAACAGCGTCATGTTCCACATGGTCTTCTTCCGCTGCAAAGAGAGGCTCCACACCCTTCCTCGGTGTACACCCGGCCCACAAGGCTAGGACCATCAAAGGCCAAATCATCCTATACTTCAATGTCGGCTCCCCGTACCGCCGGTTTTCTCCGAGAAAACTATCGCTGTGTATACCTGAAAAGAGGCCCCTGATCGCCATGCATTCCGATCCAAATTCGCTTTCAAGCTTAACTGCTCCAGGGTCTGAGTAAGATCCCAGCCCTGTTCGGTCGCTATGTGAGGCAGAAAAGTCGACCTCTTGCCGCCCTTCTCAAAAATTATGCCATGGCAACCGATGACTATGTCTTCATGGCTTTTCACTCCAACCGGTTCGGTAAGCACAGAAACCTCAACCTTGAGATCCTGCAACTCCGATTCCCCGACCGGCCTGAAACGCCTGTCGCGCAAAGCAGCGTTGACTCCGTTGGAAATCACCGCCCGATACAAAGGTTCAACGGGTTGAAGGCTGCCGATGCAACCCCTCAAACGCCCGTCTTTTTTCAACGTTACAAAAGCACCCATTGGCTTTTTCATAATCCCGGTGATCTCGAGCCCCCGGGTCAACTCCTCGTGATTCAGGGGTCCCCGTTTGCGGACCGCTGCTTCCACCGTACGACGGGCGAGTGTTAATAAAACCTGTTTTTCATCGTCACTCAGAAAATCATCCTTCTCGTCACATCCAGGCACCGCTTTCCTCCTATCTTTTGTCTCTTCCCGATCTTTCCTACAAGCCGTCAACGAAAACAAGATACAAACAACGCACAAACTGAATGCAGAGACTTTGTTTCCCTTTACTCTGTTTACCATAATTAAATATTCCTTGTGATTTGAACGCTTCTACTGATCACCGAACGGCTGGTATCCAAACCTCGGCCCGATATGAGCGAAATCCGATGACGCAATGAAAACCGTCCCCTCGTCCAGGAGAGGGATCAGTTCCCGCGCAGCATCGGCATAGTTTTCAAAAGTCATGAATCCCACCAGGAAAGGCACAATTTTCGCCGATTCACTCACGTGACGAACAAACGGCACAAGAACTTCGATTGAATGCTCCTTGGCATGTGCATGAGGAACAGTCCCGAACAAATCATGTTTTGCCAGCCTGTTCATAACCGCGACATCCACCGGGGCGGGACCCAAGGGAGTATCGTAATAATCGTACGGAGCCAATGAAACACCCTTCACCCGCGCCCTGTGAGGCACTCCCAACAACACCACCCGTTCCGTCCCCCGGTCCAGCAGCCTGAATCCCGCGGCAGCGGCCCGGCCGGAAAACCTGTACCCCGCATGCGGAGCTATCAAGGCGAGGAGCCTCCCGGGAAGCTCGGCTCGCTCGGCTTTCTCGAGAAGTGAATCAATTTCTTTTCTAAGAGGCCCCTCCTTTTTAGGAAACCACTCGGGCCCGGTTGCCATTGGTCTCACCCGCTTTTTGCCCGGTTCTTCGACTTTTTCCTCATCTCCACTATCCTGGCCGTCTTCTCCATCCTCCGATGAACGTTTTGACCCGCTGCTCCCATCCTTCTCGTAAAAAGCAATCGTATAGTAGCTCACCGTGTTGGTCCAATCACCCGTGACATGGCCGGACGTGTAATAATCCACCACCTTCATCCCAACATCTTTGCCCGACTGCTTCAGGGTTTCCAGCAAAAGCGCAATGGGAGACAGTCCGCAGACGGTTATCCCGGTATCCTGCCGGTACTTGAAAAGACCGGGAACATCCATTTTCTCGATAAACGGCAAGGTGCCCTTATCGAGTTCCTCCACTTTCGAGGCATACGATCTGTCCTCGGGCGCAACCTCTTTCATGCTTTTTTCCTTTTCTTCTTTCCTTTCCCTGCAAGCCGCAACACTAAACATGATCGCTACAACGGTCAGGGTTACCCATGAAACTCTTTTAATCACTACAATCCTCCCGGATAAAAAGAAGGTTAAAATTCAATCGTCTATTTCTAACACGTCCCGCCGTTGCCATCCAACCATTCAATATGACACGCACAACGTGGAGTTTACGAGGGCGGAGCCGCAAAATGCGGCACACTCGATCCGTTATTCCCGGTCCATCACTTTCGCAATATTTTACCCTGCCCACGGGTGAAATGAATCCAACTCCTCGATCTTCAAAAAGTCATCAGGAGGACGTTTGAATGGAAAAGGTCCGCCCGGATTTGGGACCTTGCCTGCTGTTCGCATCATCCGCCGGGCGGGGAAAACCACGAGGAAGCCGGCCGCTCCGTGCAAAATCTTTCTAAAAAAACGCCGCCTGTCCGCTTTCATGATCTCACCTCCAAACCCCTGCAATGGGTTCGTTGCACCCCCCGCAAACTCCGTCCTGCATATTGTTTGAAGTTATGGTGTAACCCACTCGCTGAATAATGCTATTTCCACAAGAAGGGCAGACCGTATCTTCGTACTTACTTCCACGCACATTCCCAACGTAAACATGTTTGATGCCCATGTCGAGAGCGATGGAACGTGCCCTCACCAAGGTCGATACCGGAGTGGGAGACAAGTTCCTGAGCTGATGATGAGGAAAAAACCGGCTGAAATGAACCGGGGTATCCCCCCCCAAGTTCTTAATGATCCAGCCGCACAGCTCTCTTGTCTCCCGGGTTGAATCATTCAAACCGGGCAACATCAAATGAGTGATTTCCAGCCACACACCTTCTTCTTTCAATACAACAAGGGAACGCAGTACATGTTTTAGTTCGCCTCCGCAATTGGAACGAAAAAAATCCGGATTCATTGTTTTCAGATCCACGTTGGCGCCATCCAAAACACTGCATAGCTTTCTGAGCGGTTTTTCATTTATATAGCCCGCTGTCACCGTGATATTCTTTATCCCAGCCTTGCGGGCCTCAACCGATGTTTCATAGGTGTATTCGTAATAAATGACCGGCTCGGTGTAGGTATAAGAAAGAGACTCGATCTTTCTCGACTTGCACAAACTGACTAGGTTTTCAGGCGATATCCCGTAAGCCCCCTTCGGCCAACTTCGAATCCTCACATCTTCAGGGTCAGCCTGAGAGATGGATGCATTCTGGCAGTTTCTGCAATGCAGATTGCATCCAGCGGTAGCAATGGACAGGGTGCCGCTTCCCGGCAGAAAATGAAACAGGGGCTTCTTTTCTATGGGGTCCAAGTTCACAGCGCACGGCAAGCCGAATGTAACCGCGTAAAGTTTGCCTTCGTAATTCACCCGGACCCTGCAAACCCCGGCTTCACCGTGACCGATACGGCACTCATGCGGGCACAACCCGCAACGTATCCGGGAAAATGTACCGCTGCTATCCCTTTCTGCGGTGGACATATTGAACCCCTTTCCGGCAGATCCTCGACCTTCTCTCATATCTTCACCTCGCTGGCGAAACACTATTTTTCACTTTAACGAATTTTACCCTCCGCGCAACCCGGGGCCGTTCTCGTGCGGCATCCGTTTGGGCCCGGCTCAACGGCAATACCAATCCACGTCAACCGGAACAATCGATCAATGATTAAAAACCGGTGAAAAACATTCAAAAATCTCAACAAGAATCACCGCTCCGTTTCATCGCGCGCGAAATAGGCCGGTTTCTTGGAGTAGCGCCCGGTTCGGAAATGCTCCCGGATCTCTTGAACGTCTTTCTTTCTCGCACGCGACTGCACACTTGTGGATGATTCTCCTCGCCCTGCCTCAACATCCCGGGGATGAAGCTCGGACCACACGAGAAAACAAATCGAAAGAAGTCCGATCAGAACAAAGAAAAGGATCGCTGTTTCATGTGTTCGAGAAGCTGTTCGGGACATATCGGATTTACTCATTGGTCGCACCTGTGCAGCCGTAATCTATCATTTAATATGTCATCCGATCCAAACATGTCAAACGATCAGCCCATGCTGAAGAGAGAACACGCGTTTGCGGTTGTAATGCGAGCGGTTTCTTCGACGTCCAAATTCCTGATCCGGGCGAATGTTTCATTGATCTTCACCAAGTGAGCCGGTTCGCATCGCCTGCCCCTGTGCGGCACCGGGGCCAGGTAAGGTCCGTCGGTTTCCAGCATCACTCTGTCCAACGGGATGAATGCTGCGGTTTCCTTCACCCCGACCGCCTGATTAAAAGTGAGCACACCGGTAAATGAAATTTGCAAACCCAGGTCCAGGTATCTCACGGCCGTTTGCGGACCTTCCGTAAAACAGTGAACCACACCGTTCCAGGGTGGGCCGCCTGCCTCCTTCTTCAGAATTTCCAGAGCATCATCGTGTGCGTTTCGAATATGAAGAACAACGGGTTTGCCCAACCGGCGTCCCAGTGCGAGCATGCTTACAAAAACTTCTCTCTGAACATCACGGGGAGAAAAATCATAATGAAAATCCAGCCCGATCTCGCCGACAGCCTTCACTACATCTTTCGATGCGGCCGTTTCTTCGACAAAAGAGATGAGTTCGGGTGACGCTTTAGAAGCTTCGTGAGGATGAATGCCAACGACTGCACCCATATCTCGACGCGCAAGAGCTATCTCAACCGGTTGCATGATGCCTTCACGCGTCGCTTCCGAAGAAACCGTTATTATCCTGGTGACCTTCGCATGAAGAGCCCTTTCCAGGATTGCATCCACTTCCCCCTCGAACTTTTCGTGATCCAGATGAACGTGCGTGTCAAACAGTTGCAACACCGCCTCCTCTTTAGCATAAACAACTTCAAGTGTTCTTTTCGGATTCCCAGCTCAAAATCTCATCCATGAGCGCCTGGGCCGCCTGCCTGACGTGCAACCGCCTACCCGCACATCTCGATGCAACGTAGGTCCGGCCGTCTTCGACACCCAGCATGACAAGTGACGCAGCAGCCCTCAATTTCGTAATCGGATTTCCCAAGAGACGACTTACCACACCTTGAAGCGGATCTATTGCACGCGGATCTCCGGTTTTTCCGAGGATCTCGCAGGCAAGGTAACCTTTTTTACGGTCATTTACATTGGCTACCAATATTTCAAAACCACGCATGTCACGCAACCTGGCAAGAGAATACGCGGCTTCGAAACGAACATCCGGGTCCGCATCATCCAGGAGTTCCGACAAGATATCTGCACTTTCAACACTCTCGATGTCACCCAAAGCTGCAGCCGCCGCCCACCTAACCTCGGGATCATCGTCTTTGAGGACCTCGTGGATCAGATGGGTGGAACGTTTACCCATTATCTCGGCTATTGCTATCACCGCGGCCTTGCGAACCTCGGGTGCTTCGTCATGAAGAGTTTCTTCCACCGCGCCCACCCCATCCTCCGCCGTCATTGTGCCCAACGCTCCGACGGCATGGACCCTGACTCTCAAAACCGGATCCATGCAAAGCTCTTTCAGCTTCCCTACGCATCCGGAATAATTCAATTCGGCAGCGCATAACACCGCCTCGGCCCTGACCTTGTCGTCATTGTCCGAAAGCGCCTTTTCAAGCGCTTGCCATGTCTCTCCGCCCGGATTTTCAATACGACTCAAGGATTGCAAGGCCTTTACGCGAACCCGTCCATCGGGATCTTCAAGGTCCCTGAATATCGCGTCGCCCTCGGGCAAAAATTTCCTTGGCGGCCACACCTCAATCATCTCCCCGTGTTTCGCTCTCCGAGTCTTGGACCCCGCGGGTTGCAGAGATTCCAAGTTCATCCGCGGAAAACACTTCCATGGCTCCGTCATCAAGATCGACCCGGATCCTTCGGGTTAAAACGTCCACGTCTGCAATACGTCCCTCGCCTTTCGGAGTCTCGATTCTTTTTCCAACCCTGGGAAGACCTTTTCCCATTTCCCGGTAAATATGATGTTCATAAACAAGACAACACTTGAGTCTCCCACACTGTCCCGAAATCTTCTGCGGGTTCAGAACTATTTTTTGATCCTTTGCCATTCTAATGGAAATCTGATCGAATTTTTCCAGGAACGTATTGCAACAAAGCTCGCGACCGCATGTTCCCATGCCTCCTACAAGCCGCGCTTCATCCCTTATGCCGATCTGCCTCATTTCGATCCTGACTCTCAAGTTGCGGGCAAGATCCCGTATGAGTTCCCGGAAATCAACTCTGCCGTCGGCTGTAAAATAAAAAACCGCCTTGTTCCCGCTATGAAGGTAATCCACACCCACGAGTTTCATCTTTATGTTTCTGGATACAATCCGCTCTTTGCCCACCCCGTAGGCTTCCCGAGCTCTCCTCCTGTTTCGCGCTTCCTGCCTCATGTCACCTGCGTCGAAGCGTCTCAACACGCTCCTCAAACGCGGATCCATCAACACTTTTCTGACCGAAGGAGTCAAAACCCTTGCCATGGCCTGACCCCGGTCCGTTTCAACCACTATGTGATCCCCCCTCTGCAAAAAGAGGTCTCCACAATCCGCTTCTTCGGTTGCAACTTCCCCCTGCACGTGAACACGAGAAACATTACGAACACATTCCCGCTTCCAAACATTTTCTGGTGCATCGTGCCCGCCGAACCCGTCGGTTTCTCCATCTTCGATCACATCCATAAGAATATCGCTCAGCTTTTCATCGTCCATCGGCACATCATCCACCGGAAGGAAAAAACCGCTTTCCTTGTCGGGATCTTTACCTTCCCGCCCCATAGCGACGTCCCGTCTGCGCCCCTTGAACCTCCTTCGTTTGTTTTCATCCCCGCTTCCGCTTCCGCTTCCTCTCTTGCCTCTCCTGCGGTCGCGAGTTCCGCCGGCGGCCGACCCCCGGGCCGGCTTTCCATCTTCACGGCCGCCTCGCTCCCCATCACTTCTGCCCCCTCCTTTTTTCCGCCTCCCCCTGCGAACCCCGTCAGACTTTCCACCGTCCTTGTCCGGGTTTTGTTGATCACCGGATTTTGAACTTATTCCTTTTCCCTCTTTATCGTCCGGCTTTCGTTTTCGGTTCCTCCGTCTGCCCCTCCTCGGCTTTCGTACACTCCCGCCTCCCTCGGTCTCTTCGGACGAACCTTCCCTGCTCCGGGTTTTCTGATCGGTTTCACGTTTTATCTTATCATCATCGTTTGATGCAGTCATATTGGATTCTTTCTCATCGCTCGGCCAACTCGATGATCATCTGCTCCATCGTCAATCTCTTGTTGGCATTGGCACGCAAAGCCCTTCCAGCGCGATCCACAACCCGCATCCACGTCAAAAAAGTCAATGGCGACCGGTCGGTAATCTCCGGGGGCATAAGGCTTATTAATTCAGGATCCAGGATTCTCCCGCGGTACGCTCCGCTCTCCAGCCCCCACCAAACCAAGTCCCTGAAAGCGCGCCGCAAACAGTTGAGAAACGAGTTCAAGTCATCAATATTCTTTGCCAGATCTTCGCTCATTTCAAAAAGGCTCTCCGCCGCGGGTTGTACACCAACCTTGTGGACAAGGTCTAAAACACGTTCCCGGTCCGCTTTCCATCCCTGCTCCTCACACAATTCAAGAGCCCTGCCCAAACTCCCTTCGGCCATGCGGGCAGCCGCCGCAGCGTGTTCATCGTCCACGGATGAGCGTACTTTCACAATTCTCGCGATCAGTTCTTCCTCCAACGGACCGAACCCGAGAATCCGGCACCGCGATCTTACCGTTGCAGGCAAGGAATGAAGGGCTGCAGTGGTCAGGATCATGTATGTTCCGGTTCGGGGTTCTTCCAGAGTTTTCAAAAGAGCGTTAGCAGAGGCCGCGTTCATGGCTTCCGCACGCTTGATGACTGCGACGACAGCGGATCCTTCAAATGATCCCAACTCGACACGCGTTGACAACTCCCGGATCCGGTTTACCAGGATCCACTTTCCTTCCGGCTCCACCACGATGTAATCCGGATGCAAACCCCTCTGTATCCTGGAACAGGTGGAGCACACTCCACACCCCGTAAGTGGCTTCACTCTGCAATGAAGAGCCTGGCACAGGGCGCACGCGGCTGTTTGTTTGCCCACGCCGACGGGTCCCGCAAAGATATAAGCATGAGCAAGCTTTCCTCGGGACAGGGTTTTCTTCAGCATGGATA
>SLPX01000242.1 GCA_007131745.1 Myxococcales bacterium | reverse complement strand
CGTCGTCGGGCACACCCATGAACAACATGGGCTGTACATCCAATTCACCGCTCCCGTTAACCATGGGTTCCTGGTAGAAGAACAACACGGTGTTTCCATGGCCCATGCCGAGCAAGGGTTCGTCCATTTGACCGGCGATTCCCGCGATGCGGACATCGGCCGCCACGAATTCGGAAAAATCGGCCGCCCAAATACGGCTCACCTCGGGGGTTCCGGCCCAGAGGCTGAAGACGTAACCGGCATTTGTGAGGGGATCTATCGAGAGGAAATAATCGGGAAGTAACGGGCCTCTCGGGTCGAACCAGTAGTTTTCAATGGACGGCATAAAGCCCATTATGAGCTGTTCTCTCGTGATGAGGTACGGACCTCTGCCGGAACATTTCTGGCTCAGGTCGATTATTTCATTTTTGCTTATCGCAACCTCGGTGATGGGGTCTTCATCGCGGTGATAGTCGCCCCATGCCACGCGTATGCTTACAGTGCGGCCGTCAACAGTGTATTCACCGGCGTTTGGAATCCATGCATCGGTTACCGGGTCGTAGTCGCGGGAATCGGGCCACTTCCAGTTGAACTGGTGGAAGTTGTTTGCGGAACGTTCCCGCATGAAGGTGAATCCGCCGCGGTAGAGGAATAATTGATGGTTTCTGGCTGCATGATAATGCTCCGGAAATCCGTGCGGCCAACCACCTGAAACAGGATATTTGCTGTGCGACAACCCTGCTCCAAGAGCAGGAGAGTTTATGGGAGACCAGATGAATTCTCTTGTATCCAATACTACATCCAGGTCTTGGCGGCATTTGCCTTCTCCAAAGGTGGTACATTCATTGTGCCAGCTTCCATCCGGGTTGTGCTGGGTGCAGTAACAAGCTCCGGCTTTGACTCCGTCGCGGCTGACATTTGAGGTCGTAAGGGAAGGACGTTCTCCGTATGGATCCACAGCGGTCATTTCTCCGCCGATCGTGTAGAAGCCCAATATATGTTGCTGGTCTCCGTAAGATGTGCAATAGCCGCCGAACCAACCGTAGGCGCCGGAGAAAGATGGGTAGAAATTCAATTTGCCGGCCACTGCGTGTTCGCACTGATCGCCGATTCCGTTTCCGCTCGAGTCTTGCTGGTCCGGGTTTGCGAATGCATCCGCGCATGCTTTCCTGTACGGCCTGCATTGGTTGGGTTGGCCGCCCTCTCCGGGAATAAACCTGCAGTATGGGTAATAATTCGGACCGTTCGGCGAGCACTCTTCTTCGCTTAATATAGCTTCAACGCGGATGCAGTGGTCGATGTGCGAGCAGAGTTTGTCATAGACGTCGTCATTGTAATACTGGGTGATGCAGTTGTCCACAATGCAGGTTTCTTTGCACCATGACAGGTTGAAATCGGGACCCAGGTGTTCCTGAGCGTATCCACAGTAAGCTACACAGTTTTCGTAGTTTCCTGGAAAACCACCCACATCAAGGTACTCGTCGCATATTCCGTCTCCGTCCCTGTCCGGCCCAACGAACGGGTTGTATTTGTTGCAGTCGTATTCGTTTCTTATTCCATCGCCGTCTATGTCCGGGTCGCAGGCGTCTCCAACTCCGTCTCCGTCGAGATCTTCCTGACCCGGGTTATAGTCGAAAGGGCAGTTGTCGCACGCGTCTCCAAGGCCGTCATTGTCATAATCGGCCTGGTCGGGGTTATAGTGGAAAGGGCAGTTGTCGCAGAGATCTCCGACGCCGTCATTGTCGTAATCGGCCTGGTCGGGGTTTGCGGCCCAATAGCAGTTGTCCTCGGCATTGATCACACCGTCATTGTCGAAATCCTCTTCACACCAGGCTTCGCCGGATGTTTGGCTTCGAACGATCCCGGAAAGCCGGTAAGTGCCTTCACCGAACCGGCAGTGTTTCCACACATCCCAATCTACTTCGACCAAATGATCTCCTTCAGCCGAATCCTTGTAAATGAACTTTTCGCCGTACTCCCTGTACCCGATGAGAACAACGGCGTGTTTGATACGGGCTTCATCGTATGCAGCTTCAGGGACGCATTCAGTTCTGTAGCCGAAGATGGTAGCCTTCATCGGACCGGAAAGAAGCCCGTTTACCAAGGTCTCGCGATCTGTGTCTGATCCGGTGAATTCGTCGAACGGGATCACGGGGATAACACTTTGTGCGCTGTAGTAAAACGGGGGATCCCGCATCTGCGGGTATCGTATGCAATTGCCGCATGTGCGGTTCATGGGAATATCTCGGGCTTCGTCAGGCGTATACTCCACGCTGTCTTCTACTATTCCGTAGAGGTGGAAAAAACTCTTTTCCCACACCTTTTGACCCTTGTGCAAAAACCTATCCGTAAGCTTATCATAACCATGGATGCAATGTTCGAATTCATCTCTCATAGCGCATATCGGTCCAAGACAATCCACGATATGCTGTATCGAAAGGGTTATTGGGGATAAATCAGGGTAGTCGATCGATGCCTGGATTTCCATGGTGTGTGTGAGCGCGTAATATGAACACCAAGGGCAAGGATGTTGACTCCGGAATCGGGGTGAAACGTAATTCATCCCATCGACGGCATTCGGGCAATGATCGCCGGACTGGGGAACGATGACTTCTCCCGTATCCCGGTCTATCAGCGGGTATTCACCATTATCCCAGCAATGGGACCTAGGAGGAGAAGATCGTGTTGTGGAGGGAGCGAGAAAAAACATCAGGAGGGTTCCGATGAACAAATGGATCAAGCGTGGGCTGAAGTTTGTTCGTGCTTGCGTGCTTGCGTGCTTGCGTGCTTGCGTGCTTGCGTGCTTGCGTGCTTGCGTGCTTGCGTGCTTGCGTGCTTGCGTGCTTGCGTGCTTGCGTGCTTCTTCATGCTACACCCTCCCGGTTGTTTATCAACTCTTATGTTTACACTCTCCTCGGTTGGATTTTATTAAAATGTATACGGGTGGGTCAAGGGGAAATACGAATCGGGGGTGTTAAGTTGGTTCAAGGAGAGGGTTGGACGAAGGGGGGGAAAAATAAGTTTGCAATGATGGTCGATGCGTTATGATGCTGCAAAGCGAGAGAGTACCCATGTAAAGTGGTTTGAGAAACGGGTCGGATCAAAGCTGTAGGATGTACGAAACGAGAGGAAAAAATAGATTCGGGACAAGAGTCGGGATGCGTGGGATCCTTGGGATTCTTGGGAGCATTGTTGTGTTCGGCGCGGTGGTTTGTTTTCCCGGGGAATCGGCTGCATACGAGGTTTTGCTGGACAGTTCTCTTATGGGGCAGGGTTACCAGTTGAGAGCCGCGGACGGGCGGGTGCTCAACCGGAGGAGGGTGGATGTGTATCTTAGATTGTATGTTTACGATATTTTGCCGGAACCCGATGAATCGAAGAGGAGGGGGAAACCGTATCCACAAATGTATTTTGTTTCCGCGGTGAGACTCGACGCGGACCTGGGAAGTTTCGCGGGAGCGGATGGTCAGGATTTGGCTTCGATCGACGAGGAGATGCTTTCAAGACCAGCGTTTCAGCTTTTGTTCGGTTATTTGGGGGTGACGGATCTTGCGGGTGGATGGTTGAACCTGAAAGCTGGGCGGCAGTTCCGCTGGGATGCAATGGATGCGTATCAGTTCGACGGGTTGACCATGGAACTGGTGACGCCCTGGTATGTGGGGGTTGAAGTTTTCGGGGGTTCAAGGGTTAACGGTGTTTTGCCTATTGATTCGCCGATTATGTTGATGGATGGCGTGAGTCCCACGGAGTCGCCGGTGCGTTGGGCGCCGGCATTCGGGACCGCGCTTTTCAGCCGCAATTTGTCGAATTTTTTCTTCCGGTTCGCGTACAGGCACACGCTTTCGGTCCTGGAGGATAAAGAGGATTTTTCCGCAAGTTTTGTCCGCCCGGACGAGAGTGTGTCATCTTCTCCGCAGAGGGTGGCCACGGCCGAGGAGATGTTGACCGCATGGGCGTCGGGTACATTTTTTTCCAACAGGCTTTATACATACGGCGGGGCTGCGTACAGCGTGATGCACACCCGGCTTACGAGGGCTCTTGCCGGAGTGAGGTTGCGTTTGGGTGGGAGCGATAGGGTTAAGGGAGTTAAGGGAGATAGAGGAGGTCGATCGGTTTCCAAGAGGGTGCATACGATCGGTGTGGAGTACGAGCGGCACGAGCCGACTTTCGACGGGGATTCGATATTCAATATTTTCAATTTTCAGCCGTTTACCGAGGCCAGGATTTTGTACGAATTGGATCTTGCCGGGAGGTGGAGCGGTTATGTAAGGGGGTCTTTCAGGTTTTTTCAGGGTGGGTTGGAAGATGCTGAAGATCCGCGGGAGAGGGAAAGTCTTTCGTGGAGGAATCCTGGAGGCGGGCTGGGAGTCCGATACTTGGGGAGGCGGTTTTTTGCAAGGGGGGATTGGTACTGGCAGGAAGGCTACGGCGGCAGGACACTCGGGTTTGATTTTTTGGGCAGGTACGTGCTGCCGGTGCATGGACTTTCGTTTGAAGGAAGGGCCACCGTGGCTCACTGGAGCGACGACCTTTCGCCGCAGCTCAGAGGTGTTACAGCGGGAGTGGCGGCCGGGGCCACGTGGAACTTTCACAAGCGGGTGGCGGTTCATTTGTTTGCGGAAAACAATTTCGGGGAGTTTTACAAGAGTGATTTGAGGATTTTTACAATGCTCCGGTTGACATGGTGCACTTCGGGACGGCATTGTCCTGCCGGAGTGGATTCATGAGGAATATGGGCGCGAAAATATGGCTCGGGCTTGTTTGCCTGATTATGCTGGTTCTCTGGGGCGACCGGGGTTTTTCGCGAAACCGGGGAGCTGTGTCTCGAGTCCATCGCAGCCGGACGTCGCCCGTGGTTTTTCCCCGGCCGAAATACAAGTTGAATTTCAATCACGCATTGCACTTGAAGGCGGGAAGGATGAGGTGCAGTTCGTGTCACTCAGCGAAGTCGACTTCTCGGAAATCAGGGGAAGTGCTCCTGGTCGGGAAGAAAAGCTGTATTTCTTGTCACCCGGAGGCGGAAGTGCCTCCAGGGTTCGGCGCCGCGGGAAAACGGGATACGACCACGTGTTTGAAGTGTCACACGAGTTTCTATCCGACCGGTTTTCCGGAAAAGAGCTTGTATCCGAAACCGCGAATCACCTTTTCACACGAACTGCACCGGAAGCAGTCGGTTTCCTGCGAAACCTGCCATGCAGGCGTGGAAAAGAGCACCCGGCTTGGTGAGCCGCATCTGCCGAGGATGGCCCAGTGTCGGAGTTGCCATACGAACCGCAAGGTTTCGGTTCGTTGCACAACGTGTCATGAGAGGCGGACGAGCAGGCTTTTGAGAACGGATTTTCCGGAGGGCAAGCTGGTGCCGTCCAACACTTTGGGGCTCTTGAATCACAGCGCGTCTTTTGAAAAGAACCACGCGGCCGCGGCGCGGTCGCATAGGGAAGAATGCCGGATGTGTCACACCGACTCCACCTGTTTGAATTGCCATGGCGGCGTAAAAAGGGTGATGAGCATTCACCCAGGGAACTACCGGCTCAACCACGCAGCGGACGCGAGGAGGCAGCAGACAAGGTGCCAATCCTGTCACACCCGTCAACGGTTCTGCATCGGTTGTCATTCACGGATGGGAGTGTCGCCCACGAGCAACAACCCTTCGTACGGCCCGCTCGGGCGGAAGAAATTTCATCCTGAAAATTGGGCGTCTACCGCTGCAAGATCCCCCGCTCGAAACCGGCATGCAGTGCATGCAAGGCGAAGCTCGGGAACATGCGTGGGGTGCCACAGGGAAAGTACGTGCGCGCGTTGCCACTCCACCACTGGTGTCGGCGGTTACGGAGTGAACCCTCACGGCCGAGGCTTCGGGAGATCACCCAGGTGTCGCACCGCGGTGAAGAGAAACAAGAGAGTCTGCTTGAACTGTCACAGCGCTGATTCCCAGCGGCTTTTGTGTCGGTGAGAACAGCGGGAGAGATTTTTTCTGCGAGGGAGATGAAATGACATCCAGCGACAGGGATCCGTTTTTTTTGATAGATCTGGATCAGAGGTTAGCCGGGTACAGAGAGTTTTTGAGCTGTTGGGTACACAAAGGATCCAAAGCCGCGGTGATTGTAGACCCCGGCCCGGCTTCTACCGCGGACTTTTTAGCTCAAGAGCTGGAAAACCAGGGTATCCGGAAAGTGGATCTGATACTTCTGACGCACATACACTTGGATCATTCAGGGGGCGTGGGTCATTTGCTGAGACACTTTCCGGCCGCGCATGTTTTTTGTCACGCAAAGGGTAGAAAACATCTGGAGGATCCCGAGCGGCTTTGGGAGGGTTCGTTGTCGGTGTTGGGAGAGGTGGCCGAGCAATACGGCAAGCCGCTTCCCGTGCCATCCATTGCGTTCGCGGATGATATGGATTTGCGGCCCCATAACGTGTTGGCCGTTCCCACGCCGGGACACGCGTCGCACCACCTTTCGTTTATTATGGAAGGGTGTTTGCTCGCGGGGGAGGCGATATCCACCCGTTGTCCGGTTCCGCCTCCGCACCAGGATGAATTGTATCTACGGCCGGCCACGCCGCATCGGTTTTTTTTGGAGACAACCCTGAAGTCCATTGACGACCTGCTCGCGATCCAAAACCTGCCGGACGAGTTGCTGTTCGCTCACTATGGAAGGGTGAAGGGATCGCGGCGGGTCATCGAGGGTGCACGACGACAGATCGTCCAGTGGTTGGGTGCAGTCAAAGACGCAATCGGGATTGATTTTCCGGCCGAGCTCGCTGGAGACGAGCTGGAAGCATTGGCCGTTAGGGTTCACGAGCGCATGCTTGAAGAAGACCCGTTTTACAAGTGGTTTGTTCACCTGGAAACGGATATTCGGGAGAGGGAGCGATACTACGTCAAACAGAGCGTTGCCGGAATGGCCGAATATTTGCGGTCTCGTTCCGATGGGAGGGGTAAATGAAATTACCGGTTGACCTGAGATCGGATACGGTCACCAGACCTTGCAAGGGAATGAGAACTGCTATGGTTGAAGCCGTGGTGGGAGATGACGTGATCGGTGATGATCCCACGGTTGAAAAGCTGGAAAGGATGTCGGCCGAAATCATGGGAAAGGAGAGCGCTCTGTTTGTGCCGTCCGGAACCATGGGAAACCAGTTGGCCGTATTTGTGCAAACGACCAGGGGAGACGAGGTGATCTGCGTCCGTCCGTGTCACATCCAGGAACACGAGGTGGGCGCGGTTGCGGTGATATCGGGAGTGAGTTTGGTTCCCCTGGATGCGCGTTTCGGAGAGTTGGACGCGGCAAAGGTGGATGAAGCCGTGAGGGAACCGGATATTCACCATCCGGAGACAGGGTTGGTTTGCCTGGAAAGCGCGCACTCCAGCGGCGCGGTTCCGTCCATGGAGGTTTTGCAACGTGTTGTTGAGACCGCGTGCAGGCATGAGATTCCCGTGCATCTTGACGGAGCGCGGATATTCAACGCCGCCCTGGCGCTCGGGGTGGATGTGAAAGAGATTGCATCCTTGGCGGATTCGGTGATGTTTTGCCTGAGTAAGGGGCTTGGCGCTCCGGTGGGGTCGATGCTTTGTGGTGAAAAGGATTTTATCGAAAAAGCGCGCAAGGGGAGGAAGTTGCTGGGCGGCGGAATGAGACAGGCAGGAATTTTGGCCGCGGCCGGAATTTTCGCGCTTGAAAACAACATCCAAAGACTCGCAGAGGATCACGAAAAGGCAGCGGTGATGGCGGATGTTCTTTCAAGGATTCAAGGAGTGGAAGTGGTGGCCCGGAGCACCGAGATAAACATGGTTTGGTTCAAGTGCACTCATCCCCGGATGGGTGGAGCGCGGCTGGTGGCGGAAATGGAAGAGAAACGGGTCTTGATTTATCCGCCCTTGGGAGGTTTGTGGAGACTCGTTTTCCACAAGGACGTGGATACCGAAGGCCTTGATTATGCGTGCCGTTGTTTCGAGGAAGTTTTTTCCGCTTGACCCGTCTTTTCGACCGTCGGCATCTTCGATTTGCAAAACGATTGGGGTTTCATTCAGTTTATGTCACCAAATGATCCAGTGGAGTAAACCGTACCCCCAAACTCCCAATGCAATTTCCATTTCATGGAAGCCGCAGGAGGTGGAGCTTTGTGCCGGCCCATTCTTAAAGATGTTTTCGATGAACCCTCATCCGAAATGTTTTCTTTACCTTGAACTTAGTTATTGTTTTCGGAATTTCTTCGGGAAACTTCCTTGTTTTTAGTCAATTGTCATTTCGCACGGCTGTATCTGTCGCCTTTGCATCTTGACCCACAAAGGCTCTCCGAGTACTTTGATCGTCAGGCGGAAATAAGTCCGTTTCCACCTCGACTACGCCATATCGATGGGTAGGGCTGGGCATATTGGGAGAAGATAGAGGGCTATGGCCGATGTGGTGCGATAAGCTTTTTACTATCCGTTGCTTATGGAGGTTTTAGCAATGACTCGATGTTCTGGAACTCTGCTTTTTGCTATGTCCCTGGTCTTTGTGTTAGCTGCCTGTGACGATTCCGACAATGGTGATCTCCTTTGCGAACCCGCATGCGAGACTGCACAGTGCGAGATCTGCGTTGATGGGCAATGTGTGAGCACTTGTGCGCAGGATCAGGTCTGCGTTGAAGCGATCTGCATCAACCTGACAGATGACTGCGACCCTGCTTGCGACACGACTAATTGCGAGGTATGCGTGGAGGGTCAGTGCGTCAGTGGTTGCTCCGCGGAGCAGGTCTGTGACGAGGGCGCCTGCGTTTCAGCATCGCCAGCAATGAACAGAGTCGACACGCCTCCCCAGCTTGGCTCTAGTGATGGGTTCCCGGGGGAAGCCTTCCTGGTGGAAGGCGCGGAAATCCATCTAGTGCATGATGGAGAGCTGTTTTATGTCTACATGACTGCCAACGTAGATGGCTGGATCTCAGTTGGCTTCAATAGCCAGGGCGGGGGAATGAATGGTGCCAACATGATTATCGGTTACCTGGACAACGGCGCTCCGGCATATCGAAATGATGTAGCGGTGGGGCGCAGTCACTCCGAAATCAATGCGCCTGCCGTCGTCGACTTCGTCTTCTCTGTCGATAGCGGAACAACAACCATGGCCTTCTCCTATCCTCTCAGTTTCCCGCCAGACGAGGGATTCGCCCTGGATGGACTGAGCCCAGGAGAAACCTACACAATGATAGTGGCCCTCCACAACAGCTCTCATGACATCTCAAGTGTGCATTCTATCAGCGGCAGCGTAGATTTTACCGTTTATTGACCATTTGCTTGAGATCGTTCGCGCGGCGGGCCACAAAGATCTGACCGACTGCTTGTTCTTCCGCGTGGTACCGAGTCTTTCCGCACCATGACCGCAGTGGTCCGAATCTTGGTTGGGTGTTCTATTCTCCGTGTGCGAGAGTTGCCTCTTTCGTCTTGTCATCAACTACAACCATAAAGTGGCCGCCGGGAGGCGTCGGTGGTTTGATTTCATAGAACACTGTCCACGTGGCATTTTTGTCCATGAACTCGTAATGGCACCCGGTCATGTTGTACTTAGCAATGTCATATCCTTCGGATCTGGCTTTAGCCTCAGCAATTCGGAGGACTTTTGTTCTGGTGAGCCTGGTCTGTTGTCGTTTCTCTTGTTTGATGTTCGCACATCCGACGAGCACAAGCAGAGATACGAAAAGTATTTCCTACATCATAATTCTGTTATTCATGATTATCTTCCTCACAAGTCATTTCAAAAGCCCTTTTGATCCTTTCGAAGCAGAATATCATCGCTTAAAATGTTGTTGAAGTTGAAAAGAAGTAGAGAAAAGGGAGAGGCAGAAGAGAAATGGTTTGGTAGAAGTTTTATCTGTTTTGTTCTCGAATTGAGTCGATACCGAAGGCCTTGATTATGCGCGCCGTTGTTTCGAGGAAGTTTTTTCCCTTTGACCCCTCTTTTCGACCGTCGGCATCTTCGATTTGCAAAACGATTGGGGTTTCGTCCGGACGGGTGGCTTGTTTAGTTGCCACCGGAAGAAAGACTCCCCGGATATGCAATCTCTTAACTCCACGACTGCAAAATCTCTGTTTGAGAAAGTGTAATATTATCAGGTGGTAACGGATGACCGGCAGTGAATTACATGTTTGGCATCCTTCTTGCTTTAATCCTAGGCAGTTGTCAAAAGTTTTTTATACCCTTTTATCGGGGAAGTGCTCAGAGGAGGAAGTTATGAAAACGAAACGTGCTAAAGGATTGTTGCTCTCTCTCTTGTTTGGAGTGGGTTCAGCCCTTATTCCCGCCTGCGCGGCGAATTATGAAGAAGCCCTTGAAAATGAACGGGAGACGCGTCCTGGATGCCGGGGCGGTAAATGCGATGGTTTTGGTGACGAGGTGGCGCAGAGCCCCTATATGATCGACATGGAAAAGGCCAACGAGATTTGGCCCTCTTCGATTCCCGCGGTTACGCCCGAAGACCTTTTCTCGGTTCTAGTGGTTATTGATGAGAATGTTCAGTTTTTGGCGCCGACCCACCTTTTCGGCGTTCCTGTAAACGTGATTCCCTACTCGAGTAGCGACGACTTAAACGATGCAGCCGGAAGGCATGTTCCCAGGGGCGACGAGATGATAGCCGAATACTTTGCTCCGGGTGAAGTGGGCTTTGCCGTGAAACATCACCGGCCGTCTCACAGAAAACTCCAAGCAGAGGGTGGCAGCCAACATCAAATGAAAGAGCATTTCAAGCTGCAAGACACCCACATCAGCATAGTGGTGGGCGTGCATCGGGACGGCAAACCCGGAGCGGTCACCTTGAACAACCCTCAAAGCTATGACGGTGGCTATTTCGGTTCCGCGAGTTACCCGATGATCTTTGTGCGGCCGAAGTATCCCGAATACCTGCCACAAGAGCGAAGGGCTGAGTTCAATGACAACATCAGGACTATGATAATGGGATTCAACGCGGTTTCCAATTTCCCCGGAGATTACAACGGTGGAGATCCGTTGGCCGCTCACACGCCTGAAAAAGTCAGGGAACACACCGCCATGATGGTTCGTGCGATAACCGGTGACCAGGAAGCAATCGATTGGTTCAAAGATCCTGCTTTCCTGATGTACTGTTCCGAGCTTGCCACCGTGGCCACAAGCG
>SLPX01000395.1 GCA_007131745.1 Myxococcales bacterium | reverse complement strand
TTCAAAAGCCACCAGGAAAGACGTGTCGATTCCGATCATTCAAGCATCTCCTCGAGAAGATCGTCATCGGAATTCAAATCCTGGAGTATGGCTCCTACACTCGCAGGGGGCTGGTCAAAAATACTCGCCTCTCGTCCCAGGTATGTCCGCCTGTACTCTTCCATGGCGTTACGAATCAGTTCCGACGCGGTTCGATCTTTACGTGCTGCGTATTCCTGAAATACACGGTAGGTTTCTTCTGATACATTGATAGTAATGGTCTTCATACATGTAGCATAATGTATACCATTTGACCGGTCAAGTTCAAAAGCCGCGTCTAAACGCAACCTCATTTTTTTGGGAAACGGTAGGGGTAATGAGATGATTTCTTCTGAATTCTTTTTGAACTTTTGTCGGTTTCAAGTGTCTCAAAATTAAGATTTCAGGAAAAAATTCGTTGTAAAACAGGGACTTCAGAGGACAAAAGAGGTGTTGAATATTATTCTCATGCAGAGTTCATTTTTGATCCGATATGTTTCAGGGATGTTTAGAAACTGCACGATTTGTGCGATCTGCATGATGATCCTCACAGGGTGTCTCTCCGAATCTCCGATATCGAGACCCTCCACGGTCTCCAATAATCCAGAGCAACCTGTGCAGCAAATCACTAATAACGAAAACACACCTCAGAAAAAAACCGAGCGTGAAACAGAAAAACAATTGGTCGATGATAATGTGCCGGCCTCAGACACTGTTTTATCGAAACAGAACAAATCTCAGATTGTTTCATCCCCGCCTAAGCCAAATGTTGATACCGCCAAGCAATGGAAGGAAGCTCTTGAAGAGGTAGAAGAGCTGAAAAGATACAGGCCTCTTTTTATAAAACCCACCCCTGTTGATGAACTTTTGTCGTGGGTTCCGAAAGGAAAAAGAGTACGGCTATTTGATGAAGAATGCCGCCCGGTTCGGGTGAAAAGGGATGAAGGCGGGTTGACGGGTGCGATGGATGTCGAGACTCGAATTTCAGGAGGGGTGAAATGGGTTTATTCCAAAATGGGGTATTTCGGCTTGTTTGTTTCGTACACAGGACCCTCCTCAAATTCATATATAAAAAACAAGAAGGGGAAATGGGTACGTTATGCCGGCATTGGGACTTGCTATTGGGAAGAGCGTGCAGGTGCGCTCAATCGGGTAACAAAAAACTCAGCTATCTACGGTGGTGCTGTGGTGAACCTGAAAGCCGTATGCCGAGCATACCACCTTAAGGGCGAAATCTGCGCAGTCGGCGGTAAACGGACATGTCGAACTTGTCGCTCAATTCGGATTCAGGCTGATTCACGTTCACACGGCATAGGTTTTGGGGAAATAGAAATGCCCAAAGAGAGCTTGTCTCTCTGTCTCAGGAAAGTTGATTGCTCAAAGCCTTGTCCCGAAGATGTTTTAGGCGAAAAGATAGCGAAGCTGAATGGATTTTTGAAAGGCAAAGAATTTGTCGGTCTGGATATGATTGTAGAGGCGCCTCCAATGTTGTTTCGTACCCTCAAAGCGTGCCGTCTTCATCGAGCCCGGAGCAACCAGAAACGACAAAACCTGAGAAATTGATTTCCCGGCTCATCGTACAAAATGGCAGCGTGTCGGATCGCTGCTCCCAGAGCATCCTGTAGTTTGTAAAACCGGTCGTTAATGGAGGAGAGCGCTTCGAATAAGGGATGCGCGAACCCAGTATATCTGGTAAAATCTGAAAACGGTCAGTTTGGGTTTTGCGGTCTTTGCCGGCGACTTTGCCTTGGAGGTGGTAGTTGAAGATATGTTTTACCATCCTCTTGTTTTCGTCCATTGCAGGTTGGGCTTGTGTCTTTGACACTGCGGGGATTCAGGGTGGTTCGGAAACCGATGATGGCGGCGCGGACACAGGTGACAAAGCAGTTTGCGGAAACGGGATTCTAGAAGATGGGGAACAATGTGACGGCGAGGATCTGGGTGGAGCAACTTGTGAAACCCTGGGTCTTGGCGAAGGTAACCTCGC
The DNA here is from genome assembly GCA_007131745.1 of Myxococcales bacterium. The sequence goes on along the minus strand of SLPX01000395.1, from coordinate 9,105 downwards.
GTGCACCCAATCATGCACGTACGACACATCCGATTGCCGGGTTCAATCCTATTGCGGAAACAATAACAGGGAGGGCGATGAGGTATGTGACGGCACTGATCTGGACGGAAAAACATGCATGGATTTCGACTATGACGGAGGGGAGCTGGGTTGTTTGATTGATTGTTCAGATTTTGATCTTTCAGGATGCACGACCGATCCGTACTGCGGAAACGGGGTGCGTGATCACGGCGAAGAGTGCGACGGCGAGGATTTGGGAGGCATGACCACGTGCGCGGACTTCAACTGCAGGAGCCCGGGGCTCGTCACCTGTAATCCTGATTGCACATTCAACCTTTCGGCTTGCCATTCAGGTTATGACGAAGATGGAGACGGAATAGACGACAATTGTGATAATTGCCCTTCATACTACAATCCCGACCAGGTCGATGGCAACAACGATGGTATTGGAGACGTCTGTGAAGCGCCGTGGGATCATTCGTTGGTGTCTTCTATTGTCGTGTTTGATCCTATGAGGAGCGCGCAAAATTCTTGGATGTCAAGGGAGCCCGGTACATGGACATACGGGGGCGGTGTCGTTGTGGGCCAAGCCATCTCCACCGCTGGTAATTATATCCACGAAATCGTTGTTCCAAACTTGAATTATGGAGTGGAAGCTACTTTTTCCTACGATCAACCTCAAACAACCGGCAACAACTATACCGCGGTCTTGTTCGCTTGGAGCGACACATATGTGGCTTATGGGTGTGCGTATGATCGCATGGCAAGGAACATAAGCATATGGCGCCACAACAATTTCCCAGGCGGATGGGGCCACCTGTCGAGCGTGAGTGTCCAGACGACCGCAACTGATTCCCAGTGGCGAAAGATCCATGTGTTTTACGACGGAAACAAGATCGTGTGCGATTATCTGGACGAGACGGGTGTCCGGCAATCGGTGGAAGTCATAGGAAGCGGTGTTTGGGCGGACATGTCGGGCAGGGCCGGGATTCGGGTGTACAACGAACGCACCGTGTTTTCTTCGTTCGTGATTTATCGATAGGAAAAATACGGTCGGAGGCACTTGTCGTTTTTGAGTCAGCCCTAAGGTACGTGCTGATAATGGCAGGCGGGCAAGGTAATCGAAGAGACCAATCCCCCGGTATCTTCAATGTTTCGTTACATTCCCGAAAGGTTGGCAACGCTTGTGCCCTCCGTTCCTTTCGGTTTCTTGAATGCTTTGTGGTTTTTATTCATTTTTCCCCTGATGTTTTGGTTTGCTGTCTGCGCTGTGAGTTATGTTGCGGGACACCGCGGCGGTTTGCGCTCATTGTTGACGGCTGCGGCAACCGGAGTCGCTCCGGTGGTGGCGGTTGCGCACCTTGCCTACGGGATCCGGATGAACCTTTTAAAGGCTTCATCTTACACACATAAGACTTCCGGGAAAAACATACACGTGAAATACTGAAAGGTTCAGCTTCAATGACCAACGTCTCTATTTCCTAGAAATCCGTGACTTGGTATTTGCTTAAATCATACTCTCTGTTTGCACTTGTTCATCTGTTTACATGCCGGTGGGGGACGGTCCCGACATTGGAGCTGTGGAGTTCGTAGGGGAGTAGTAGGTTCTGAGATTAAAAGGTTTTAGTGGAGAGGGAAGAGGAAGAGAGGATCATTTGACGACTGCGTTCCGTTCGACCCAGGACGCCACTTCGATGGGCCGGAACATTTCCACGGTAGTGGCGCCGATCGTTGCCCTGGAGTCCGGCCCGTGGGGCTGAGCGCCGGGTTGGACCACGCCGAACACTGCGGGACGATAGGCATCGATGAAAGAACGGCTCGAGCGCGGGATCCTGAGTCTCGGTGATCGGGTGGACTTGACTTCCAATGCGACCAGGCGGTCTCCGTTGCGGATCACGAAGTCCACCTCCGCTCCCCCCAAACTGCGCCAGAACAAGATCTCGGCCAGGGGAGGAATGTGTTTCGTGATCTCGGTGAACACCCAGTTTTCCAGCAGCGCTCCTCGGTCCATCCTCTGGTCGAACGGCTGGAAGTTGCCCAGCAGCCGGTTGCGCAGGCCGGTGTCCAGCCAGTAGACCTTGGGGCTTCTGGTAATCTCCGCGCGTTTTCCGCCGGCGAATGGCCGGATCAGCTCCAGGATATGGGCGGACTGGAGGATCTCCAAGTAGGCGTAGACCGAATCCCGGCTCAGGTTGCTTATCTGCGCCCACTCGGACACGTTGATCAAGCTTCCCGTTTGCCGGGCTGCAAGTGCGAGTAGGGTGCGGAATGCATCCGGTCGCTTGATATCGTGTAGATCGGAAGCGTCGCGTAGGACGAAGGACTCCAGCAGATCGGTGAGAATGGCCTCAGGCCGCTCCGACAGCCACGCCTCCGGATAGCCGCCGTAGACGATATGACGTTCGAACAGCTCATCTTGCTTGCGGATGCGGGCAAGGGGGGCGACCGATTCCAGAACGGCGGTGATCTCTTCCCATGAAAACGGCAGCAGTCTCGTTCGGGTGGCCCGTCCCGCCAGCGACTCTCGGCTGCCTGAACTTAGGTGGTAGGCGCTGCTTCCGGTGACCAGCACCGGCACGCCCGGCCTGCGATCCACGAGACCCTTGAAAAACAATCCAGCGTCGTCAAGGTGCTGGACCTCTTCGAAGAACAAGATGGGTGGTGATAAGAAGTTCTCCTGCACATCGGCCGCGAACAACGGTACACTGCTGCACCAGCGTTGAATGAGGGGTTGCTCGCAATCGATGAACAGGACTTTTTGTTCTTGTTTGGAAAGCCATTGCCAGACAACAGTGGATTTTCCCGATTGTCGAGGGCCGACCACCAAGTGGGCCTTGTTCTTGTCTCCCCAGCGCGATGGGCTCTTGGACAGCTTGATTCTATGAACGAAAGGGTCAGGCAAGTGCTTGTGCAGCCAAGATTGCAACCCACGCGGATTTTCGATCCATGGGTTGTCCTTATTCAATATGTCTATTGTTTGTCGATCCATGTACGTCATTTAACAAGGATATTTGTCGAGGTCAAGTTGACAAATTCGATGGGTGCAGATTGGTTGAAGGCTCACTCAAAAATACCATCCTCTCCTCAATTGGCTGCACCGAAGTCGCGTCAAGAATGAGGGCGGTCGGGAAAAATAATGGCTAAAAAGTAAAAATGGGTCGAGATTGGCAGTAGAATAAATATCTGCGCTTGAGCAGGAGTGTTCCGACTTTCTGGGCGCCCGTTCCACAACCATTGTGCCCATCCATATTGAAGAGGGATTTCGACAGGTTTCGCGGATCGGCCGCCGGAACTCATGAGGTATTTTGTTCTGAACCCGTTTTCGGTAGGTCTTTGGATGGTCTATTTTCGGCTCTCTGGATTTGGAATGTCTAGTATTTGACGGCTGCGGCAACCGTAGTCGCTCCGGTGGAGTTATTTCTTCTCCGGGCGCGTTTCCGGGACTTTCGGTGATTGGGTGGACGATGTCTTTGCTGCTCTTGATCTTTGCATGGAAATCTTTTTCATGGACGAAACGAGTTCCTGCCGACTCGGCTGTAGCAGCAAGAGTCGGTCTTGTTTTAGCCTCGGTGTTGTTTTGTTCCGTTTTGCTGCTCTGGGCAATTCCCTCCATTGTGAGTTGAACCTTTGTCGGGAATCGATATGATTCGTTCCATGTGTAAACTCAGTTTCAAAGGAAGACAGGAATGAACAGCGGTGAAGAACAGAAAGGCCCGGAAAAGAAATCCATCCTTATTCGCGGGCTGTACATGTTGTTGTATTTGATAATCATGCAATTCGCCAAGGGGATCGTTTTCTTGCTGGCGTTTGTGCAGTTCATATTTGCAGCGGTCGGAAAGACTCCCAATCGGCCTTTGCAGGAGTTCGGCCAGGGGTTGAGCACATATCTCTATGAAATGAACCAGTTCCTGTTTTTCAACTCTGATCACACCCCGTTTCCGTTTGCAAGTTGGAACAACAATCCTCCCGGGCCGGAAGAACCCGCGGCTGATTCGACTGTATCGTGCTGACCGTTTCAGGTCATCCCCTCGATGAAACATTCGACCTTTCAATGGGGCTCCATTATCTGTATGTCCGTGCTTTGTAAACCGGTGATAACGGAAAGTCTTCGAACGGGTGGACGAGTCCGGTTTATCTTTCCTGAATTATGCGGATATCGGACGATTCGATGAAAACGGTCAGTTTCGAGCCGATGTTCGGGTGCATTTGTTCGAATGAACGTTCGGGTATGAGCGCTTTCAGAGTGAATCCGCAATCCAGGTCGATATAGACGAGTGGATTGAGTCGCCTGACGGCCAGGATGTTTCCGAGAAACGAGTTGTTTTGTCGTGTTCCGCATGTTGCGGATTCAGAGGTTGTTTCTGATGCGCGGGGTGAAGGCGGCGCCAAGGTTACGTCCCTTGGACTGAAGCAAATCGAAAGCTTTTCTCCTGTCTCCCGTGTGCCCGGGATCATTATTGTGTGAGAACCGGATTCCATGATCGACATGCCGTTGGCGGTGGAAACGATCGTGCCGTCCAGGAAATTTCGGAATCCCAGGAAACGGGCGGCGGCTTTGTTGCGTGGAGAGCGGAAAACTCCTTCCACCTCGCCCTGCTGTACGAGAGATCCGTTCATCAAGATTCCGATCTTGTCCGCCAGGCGACGTCCCTGTGAGAAATCATGCGTGGCCATGATCACGGTGACATCTTTCCCCGCGATGTTTTTTTCGAGGAGCTCTTCTATTTTGATTACCGAAGGGGGGTCGAGATTTGCCGTCGGTTCGTCCATGAGCAGGAGCCTGGGTTCGAGGATGAGCGCGCGTGCGATCGCAACCCTTTGCATTTCACCGCCCGATAGGGTCTTGGCGTTTCTTTTCGAGAGGTGCGCAAGGTCGGTGTTTGCAAGCATTTCAGAGACCGCCCGCTCCATATCCTTGCGCGGCTTTGTTTTTCGCCACTTGAGTCCGCAAGCCACGTTGTCGAAAACGCTCATGTTGAAGACAGCGGGTTTTTGAAGAATGAACGCTGCCTTTCGTCGCATTTCCAGCCTGCGCCGGCGGGATGTGTCGGTGTCCGCGGACTGGAAAAATATTTTCCCCGCGGTGGGTTTTTCCAGCATGCTCAACAATCGCAGAAGCGTGGTCTTGCCCGAACCGCTGGGTCCCATGAGAGCGTAAAAATCCCCTCGCTTCAGTGTCATTTCAATGTCTGCAAGCACCCATCTATTGCCGAATCGCTTCGACAATTTTTCAGTTTTGAGCAATATCTCCGGGTCGTCTTTCATCGTCTCATCGCGGATCATCGGTTTATCGTTGGTCATCGATTTATCGCGGCTGTATTTCATGCTTGCTGAAAACGGTTTGCCGCCGTGTTTACTACGAGAGCCGTTGCCAGGAGAACAATGCCCAGGGCCATGGAAAGTTCCACGTTTCCCTTTGATGTCTCGAGTGAAATAGCAGTGGTGAGGGTTCGGGTGAAACCTTTTATATTGCCTCCCACCATGATCGCCAGACCGACTTCCGATACGGCGCGGCCGAAACCGAGCGCCATGGCGGAGATCATGGAGTACCTGGCTTCCTTTATTACGGCGATGCCCATTTGTATGGGGCCCGCGCCGAGCGACCTGGCTGTATCTGCAAGAGATTTATCTACGCTTTTAAGGTTGCTTATTGTCATGCCCAGGAGTATCGGAGCTATCAAAAGAGCTTGGCCGATAATAATCGCCGTGGGAGTGAAAAGAAGTTCAAGTCTTCCCAGGGGTCCGGTGCTGGAAAGCATGACGAAGACGAACAGTCCCACCACCACAGTGGGAACGCTGTAGAGTGTTTGAATGATGTTGACGAAGAGTCTTTTGCCCGGGAATTCGTTGAAATGGATTATGGATCCAAGCGGCAGGCAAAAAAACGCAGAAAGAAGCGTGGATGTGATTGCGATGCGGAGCGAAAGCGCGGATATTTCGATTACCTCAGGATCCAACGATAATATGAGGCGGAGCGCTGTGCAGAAACCTTTCCAGATGTCTTCCAATTACTGTTTCCTCGATGAAAAAACCGGCTTAAATCACTTATAAATTTTTCCCGGATTTGTCGGTGATCTTTTTGAAAATACTCATCCCGTACTCTTCAGCGCGGAAATTGTGCATTTTGTCCAGTGTATCCGGGTGGGTCAGAAACCGGATGAATGTTTCAGCAGCCTTTGCGTTTACCCCGGGGTGTTTTTTGGGATCGACCGCAATGACGGAGTAAACATTGAGCATGGATTCTCCCCCTTCAATGATCGGCACAAGTTCGAGTTTTCTCTTGTAGGCCGTAAAGGTGGCGATATCGCTCAGTGCGTACGCGCCCTTTTCGCTTGCCATGAGCAGCAACGGCCCCATCCCTTTTCCCGACTCAATGTACCATTTTCCCGATTTTCTTACCTTATCATAATCCAGCCCGGCGTTTTGCCAGATCGCCTTTTCCCTGTTGTGAGTTCCCGAGTTGTCGCCCCGCGATATGAACATCTTCTTTCCGCCGGCGTACAGGGCCTTGAAGCCTTCTTCGGGCGTCATAGACTTTATGGATGCGGGATCGTTTTTCGGTCCAACGATGACGAAATGGTTGTATGCAAAAGGAATTCTTTTTATGCCGTGGCCCTGGGCCACGAATTCTTCCTCGTCTTCTTTTGAGTGCACGATTACCAAGTCTACATCCCCCCGCCTGCCGTATTCGAGGGCGATGCCGGTTCCCGCGTATATAAAGTCCGCCCTTATATTGTGTTTTTCTTCAAAAACCGGACCCAGGTAATCCCACAATCCCGTATCGTGCAAACTCGTGGTGGTGGCTATTTTCAGCCTCCGAGGCGCCGGATCCCGGTTGCACTTACATCCAGAAAATAAAAGCACCGAAAAAGATGGAAAAACAATCACCAGTGCAATAATTAATGCTTTCATGCAAATAATCGGTCCCTTTGTCGGTCCATCGTCTGCTTCATCTTCTTTCATTTTTCTCTATCCTTCATCGAGCGCAATCCCCGCTCCGGCCTGTCAATGTTTCGAGCGCATGGTCCAGAAACGGAAATATGATTTCCAAACTTTCCATCACGGCTTTCGGACTGCCCGGAAGGTTGATGATCAAGGTGCGTCCCCTGATGCCCGATACCCCCCGGGAGAGAGCCGCCCTTGGAGTGAATCGAGCGCTTTCACGGCGGATTGTCTCGGCTATGCCGGGAACTTCTCGTTCCATCACGTCAAGGGTGGCCTCCGGGGTTACATCGCGTGGCGTGAGCCCTGTACCGCCGGTGGTGAACACTGCGTCCATTCCCTTTTCGCACATCGAGATGATGGCTTTTGAAATCGACTCCCTGCAGTCGGCCGTCAGAGTGTACTCTGCAACGTCGCCCATGGGTTTGATCGAATTCCTTATTACGTCTCCGCTGAGATCTTCTCTTTCACCCGACGCTCCCTTGTCGCTTGCCGTTATAACGCCGAACTTGTATGAATCCATCACGACAAGCTTGTCGCCCGTGGTGATTTCACCGCCCCAAAGCACTTGGGCGAAAACACCTTCCCGGGGCATGACGCAGTCTCCGGCCTGTTCGTAGATTGCACACCTGTCATGACACTCTTTTCCGATTTGACTGATCATGAGGATTGCTTCCCGGCCGGCCCTGAGTCGTGTGCCGACAGGGAGAGAAAGCAAATCCATGGACTCGGTGGTCAGGTTTTCAGCGAAGTCCCCGGGACCTACATTGATTCCTTTATCCAGCATCTTGCGAATGCTTTCCATGGCAAGCAGGCTCACCTGGCGGTGCATGAAACCCGCGTGAGCGTCGCCCTTCAGACCGAGGTCTTTGACCAGGGTTCCGGATTTACGGTCGGTTTTTCTCTCTCCCTTTTTTTCGCTCGTGCAAATCGCTATGATTACGCCTTGGCTCATTTTTCTTTACTCCAAATTGTCGACATCACCCGGTTCTCTTTTGTAATGACCGGATCGCCCTCCCTTTTTTTCTTCCAGCCGGATGTTTCCGATCAACATGGTCTTGTCGATCGACTTGCACATGTCGTAGATGGTCAGAGCGGCCACGCTTACACCTGTTAGGGCTTCCATTTCAACTCCCGTCCGGCCGGTGAGTTTGACCCTTACTCCGATTTCCACCCTCCCTGTCGGGGCTGAGCCGCTTTTTTTATTTTCCTTATTTTTAATTTCGATGTCGTCCACCATGTTGAAATCCACATCTACGCTTGATACCGAGAGGGGGTGAGCCATGGGTATCAACCGGCCCGTTTCCTTTACCGCCATGATTGCGGCCACCTGTGCCGTGCCGAGGACGTCGCCCTTGGCGATTTGGCTCGCTCGAATTGTTTCCATCGTGGACTTTTTCATCATGACGGCGCCGCGTGCATAAGCTTCCCGAAGGGTGTTCTCCTTTGCTGATACGTCGACCATGCGGGCGCGTCCATGTCGGTCGAAATGAGTCAAATTCTCTCTTGACCGATCTGTTTTTTCTTTTCCGTTATTTTCGCGCGATTTCATCAGTATCTATCCTCCGGTGCGGGACATTGATCTCACAGGTCCGGTTTTCCCGGGACACGCAGTTTCATCGGTTCCCATCAGGTGATGCGGTTTTTTGCATTGAAGCACTTTCCGAAACAAGCTTTTCAACTTGTCCTTGTTTCCGAGCGCTGAATGAACGCTGAATTCATCCTGCCAGTACAGGCAGGATTTCAAACGCCCGTCGGCCGTAAGACGAAGTCGGTTGCACGACGAACAGAAATGGTTGCTTACCGAGTTGATCAACCCGATTGTTCCCTTTTTGCCGTCCTTGGAGATGGAATAGTGCTCGGCCGGTCCCGCGGCTAGCGGATGTTGGATCGGGTTCAGTTCGATAGAAACCGCCTCAGCGGTTTTTTTCACGATGGACGCGGGTATGAAAGTATCCTTGTAGTTTTCGTCATGACCGTCGATGGGCATGTACTCGATGAAGCGCACATGGAGATTTTGCTCGAGTGCAAGATCGAGGAAGTCCGATATCTCGCCGTCGTTGAGGTTCTTCATCAGCACCATGTTTATCTTCACCGGTTCCAGGCCGTGGCGCGACGCTTGGTCTATTCCGAACAGAACTTGTTCAAGGTTGCCGTCGCGGG
>SLPX01000212.1 GCA_007131745.1 Myxococcales bacterium | reverse complement strand
GCGATATCTTGTATTCGGCGCTCAGTCCGTTGACTCGACCTCAATGGGCCGCGATGCTTACTATTACGACCTGGTCGAAGAAACCCTGAACCGCGTCACCGAAACATCAGATGTATTCTGCTACCATCTTAAGGTTTGGGGTGATTGGATCATCTATCAAGGCAATTATTCTGCTGCACTGATAACTGAGAGAGTCGGACTCTACAACATTCCTGAAAAGCTCCACATCGCCCTCTCTCCCGAAGAAGATGCGATTCCCAGCATAGCCCTGCATGAAAACCTGGCCGCGTGGACAACCATGATTTACAGCGGAATCCATTACGCAGGTCCGGTGGACATCGAGTTGTACGATATCAGGCAGGAGACCCGCAGGAGGCTAACCGAGACATCTGGAAGGTTGAGGGCGGTAGAAATGTTTTTCCCTTATCTTGTTATGGCTGATGCAAAGACATATACCGGCAATATACTCCAAAACGACTTCTACGTTGCAAACCTTGTAAAGTTGGGGATCACCGACGAGGATGGAAACCTCCTTCCCGGCGAGGGAGTTATTGAACCTCCCTGATCGGCAGGCGGATTTCGCGTATAGAGATAGGTGATGGAATCTTCTATTCGTCTTTCCGGCGGAAGCCGGAATCCAGTCCAGACGACCAAAGCAAAGGGAACCTCTATTTCCTTCAAATATGCAGAAACTTGAGAAATTGCGGCGACAAATCGATTCATTTCAACTCACGATTCGCTTTGTCGCCCCGGACATAGGTCGGTCTGCCGAAACCATCGCCGTACTTTGCTCCCGGTCGCGTTAGAAGCCACTCATGAAGTCGGCGAGTCACTTCTTCCTGGGTTAGAGCCGGATGTTCGCGACAAATCTTTTCCCTCATCATCATTACCCCGGCTTCGGCCATTTCACAAGCAAGCTCGATACGTCGCCCGGCATCAATAGACTTTGGATGTTTTGGATGCTTCGGATGAAGTAACAAATCCGGATTGTCAAAATCATCCGAGTTTTCTGAAGAATCTTGTTTCCTCATGATACTTATTTTATCAAAGACATTAGAAAACTCAATGTCACGAGCTTTTGTTTGATAAGGGCTAAACTTATTTTCGAGTCGGCACTTATCAGACGGCGGGACTTGTGGTATGCGAACGGATCATGACAAGCATACAAACAAACTCTTTGAACCCTGCACAACTATCGGCAGTGGAACACGAAAACGGCGCCCTCCTGGTTCTTGCAGGCGCGGGGTCGGGCAAGACACGAGTGATAACCCACCGGATAGCAAGGCTTATAGAGAGGGGAACCGCGCCGCACAGGATCCTTGCCGTCACTTTCACGAACAAGGCGGCCACGGAGATGCGAGACAGGGTGTGCAAAATGGTAGGCGGAGACCTCAAGGGTTTGAGGCTCGCCACTTTCCACGGCACCTGCGCCCATATACTGAGGGTTTCCGCGGATCGCGTCGGCCTGACTCGGGATTACACCATTTACGATGCAAACGACCAGAAACGTCTCATGAAAGAGGTGATAAAAAACCTGGGGGTGGAAAACGAGGCTTCCCCGCGCGAATTCCTTGATTTGATCGACACGAAAAGAAACCGTCACGAAGGTCCAGAATCACTGAGCAACTCGGATCCTTTTGATCGAACAGCCCGCATCGTCTGGGAAACATATACAAAAAGGCTCCGCAAGGCCAATGCAGTGGATTTCGGAGATCTTCTCACACTCGCACTGAAAGTCATCGAAGAAGATCTGGATCGGACCACGGGTTGGGCGGTTCGCTGGGATCACGTGTTGGTGGATGAATTCCAGGATACAAACCGGGTCCAGTACCTGTTGACCGAAAAACTATCCAGGCACACCGGAAACCTTTGCGTGGTCGGCGACGACGATCAGTCCATTTATTCGTGGCGCGGAGCGGACGTCTCGAACATTCTGGATTTTGAAAAAGATTTCAAAAACGCTAGAGTCGTCAAGCTGGAACAGAACTACAGGTCTACGAAAAACATACTGGACACTGCATTTTCAATCATCCGCAACAATCACGGCAGGAAGCCGAAAAGACTCTGGACCGACAGAGGCAGCGGTGACCCGATTTCGGTCTACGTCTCCCACGACGAGCGGGATGAAGCCCGCTATGTTGCAAAAACTGCGAGATCATTGCAGCAAAGAAACGCTTGTGGAGATCTCGCGGTTTTCTACCGGGTACACGCCCAATCCAGGGCTATTGAAGAAGCTCTTCGCGAAGCTTCCATCCCATACCGCATGGTGGCCGCGGTGAAGTTCTACGATCGAAAGGAAATCAAGGATCTCTTATCCTACCTGAGGTTCCTGCTGAATCCTGCATCCGATCTGGATCTTGTGAGGATCATAAACTCTCCTAAAAGAGGAATCGGCGCGGCTACATTGAAGAAAATTGCAGATCACGCGGCCGTGAGCAATTTATCGCTCTACGACGCGTTCAAGGAAGCAGTTCGGCCGGATAAAAAAATTCTGGGAACAGGAGCGCGGAAAAAATCCTTTGCTTTCATTTCACTCATGGAAAGCCTGCGGGAAAAAGCCGACATGTTGTATCCGTCCAACCTGGCCGAGGAAGTTCTTCAACGCACGCGCTACACCGAAGAATTATCCGCGGCCAAGAACCCCGAAGACACGGGGCGCATTGAAAACCTTCTGGAACTGATCGGAAGCATCCGCTCCTATGAAAATGAAGTCGAAGAACCATCGCTCGCCGAATTCCTGGAAAGAACCGCTTTGACATCGGACGCGGACGGACAAGGGGGCGCAGGCAAGGCCGTGACCCTGATGACCGTTCACGCGGCAAAGGGACTGGAGTTTCCCGAAGTCGTTGTTACCGGCATGGAAGAAGGCGTTTTTCCTCATGCCAGGGGACTTTACGATGAAAACGAACTGGAAGAAGAAAGAAGGCTGGCGTACGTGGCGTGTACGAGGGCGAAACGAAGACTCCACCTGACCCGCGCGGAGTGCCGGAATTTGATGGGACAAATCAGGTACAATGCGCCCGCTCGTTTTTTGAATGAAATACCGGAAGATCTTCTTCGCTATGAAAACAGAGGGGGCAAGCGCGGCGCACGAAAAGGTGAAGATATTCGACTTTCCTCCGGATATTCCAATTTCACCCTGGCGCGGTCACGGCCGGGGGGATGGAACGAAATAGCGGGAGCAATGAAGAAAGAAGCTTTCCGTACAGGGACCGCCGGTTCAAAATCACCCAAACGAGGCGTTTCTGGAAGCGACGTTCAGTGGTATTCGGGCATGAAAGTACGCCACAAAAAATTCGGCCTTGGAACGGTTCAGGCATGGTACGGAAGTCCCCCGAACCAGCAGATAAGCGTATATTTCTTTAACTATGGAATAAAGACCATCTTGAGCGGATTCCTGACGGTTGCATGAAAACGGATCCGGTCGGTTGCACCGCCCTAACCCGTCTCAGCCATTAAACGTTCCATCAACCCGCGATCGGGGAGATTAACCTTCAATCTTTTCCGAAACATTTGCACTCTTTTCCATGCATCTTCCAACATCCCGGCAAAAACACCATCCCGGCGGGCCTCTTGAATCAACCGTTTGCGTGCCTCCACAAAAACCTCCCGGCTCCTGCACACAAGCATCAGGTCGACACCCGCGCGTATACATCGAACCGCGGACTCTCCCGGCGAATATCTCTCCGAAACCGCTTTCATCTCGAGGTCGTCGCTTACGACCAGGCCGCTAAACCCCAACTCATCTCTCAAGATCCCTCTTATTATGGCGCCGGACAAGGTCGCAGGGTGATCCTTGTCCCAGGCGGGAAAAACGACGTGAGCCGTCATGATGGCTGGAAGATGTGATACCGCGGCTGCAAAAGGATGCAACTCGACTCTCCTCAGCCGCTCGTCGTTATGTTCAACGCGGGGAAGGGTTTTGTGGCTGTCTGTAACAGTATCTCCATGACCGGGGAAATGTTTTCCACACGGAGCAATCCCGGCCCGTTGCAAACCATCGGCGTAAGCAAGAGCAAATCGGGCAACGTCTTCCGGATCCGAGGCAAAAGCCCGATCGCCGATTATGGGATTTTCCGGATTCGTATGGGTGTCGAGCACCGGAGCAAAATCCAGGTTGAAACCGGCAGCGGCCATTTCAACACCCATAGCAAAACCAACCTCGTTTATGAGCACGGTATCCCGGGAATCCCCCATCGATCCTGCCGAAGGCCACGATCGCCAAGGTTCGGTCAAGCGTTGCACCCTTCCGCCTTCCTGGTCCACAGACACTATGGGAGCTGAACCCTTGCATGCTTTGTACACGCTTTCGGTCAGCGCTGCCAAATCACCGGGTGAACCGATGTTTCTCTTGAAAAGAATGACGCCTGCAATTGCGTCATTCGACAGATCTTCCAGCAATTCCCGCGGAACAGCAGTTCCTTCAAACCCGGAAACAAAAACGCCCCCGGCTTTTTTCACAATCTCGTCCATAAAAACAGACCCCTCTAAATGATTCATTTTCTCTTTCTAAAACGGAAAATCGGGAGTGCAGTACATTCCATCGTCCACGTTCTCGCAATTCCCGGGTTTGGCAGTTATCGTCACGTTGTAGTCCCGCATTACACCATCTTTTACCAGTTTCAACTTTACTTGCACGGTATCCGCGTTGGCGATGGGCTCCGGAGGAATAGCAACCAACTTCACACCGGCACAGGATTCGATTCCAAACTGCAACGGAGTATCAGCAGTATCCGTAGTTAAACCTATTTCCCAATCATCGGTTCCCATTTGAATGTGTTGCAAAGTCCAATTGCAAACCAGTGCGTCGTTGTATTCGGGAAGGGGGTGAATGGGAAAATCTTCGCACAATCCCTTATCGGCATCCTGGGAATCCATGTAAACATAACACAGGATATCTTCGGGAGGTTTCGTTTGTTCCATGCATGACATAGGATCTTCGGGGAACAACTCCAGGCACTCAAGGTAAAGATCGCACAAATCATCGGATACCGGTCGAGACCCGTCAATGATCACGCATTCCCCCCAACCCCCGCCCGCCATATCGTCACAGGTGCGCACACCTTCGTAACATCCAATCACCGTTTGGTTGTCCTGCCCCAAAGAAACCACGTAACAGTCTTCGGTCGTTCCATGAACATTATTCACGTGTCCGCAGGAACTGTCCTTTCCATCACATACATTGTCGACAACCCCGGGGTTGACATTCGGATCATCGTCATCGCAATCCCCTTCAGCCACCGTATAACCGTCGCAGTCCCGGTCAACCGGGGAAGCCATCATGATCTTGCCGCCGTCTTCGATCACGCAACCATGCTTCGTTATCTCAAACGGCAGCGCTCCTTCGTAAACGCGCTCCAACCTGATCGTCCGCGAAACCACCTCGCCTTCAAAAAACCTCTGGTAATTCGGGTTGGCGAGCACACCGAACGCCGCCTTGTTTCCCTCGGCATAACCCACAACAAAAACCTTGATACTATCGGCCTTCATTTCGGGGTCTCGTTTGATAAGAATCTTGAACGGGGAATCCGACAAACTCCTTCCGCTGACATCCACTTCTGTTCCGGTGATTTCCGAATCGGTCACATAAAGCGGTTCTGCAACATCATCCTTTTGATCTCCCGCGGGGTAAGCGACCATGAATTTCAACACGTTAAGTTTGCCGTCCAGCGACATTGCGTTTTCTTCAAGAGTCACTTCGATCAAAATAGCGGGAGCCGGATCTTCTTCCTCCGTGCATCCGAACCAAGACAAAAGCATACCCACAAATACGGCAGGAAGGAGACTTCCCCTCTTGCGAAAAAACCTTGATAAATGCATTTTTGCCTCCGAAACATTTCTCAACAAAACAAATTAAAAACAACTCGGACTTTTTCAGTTTACATCATTTCAACATTGCATTCATCAAAAAAGCCGGTGTCCATTCGTTTGAAAAATCATTGTCCCCCCTGATTCATGTTTCGAATTTGCCGAGAGAATTCGATCAGGATCCGTACCCAAAGTCCTCCCTTTCAGCAGTTATTGTGATAAGGGAAGAAGCGGACGTTTTTTGTGTTATACTGAATAAAATGAATGCGCTTTTTTTTTTAACCCCAGCGCAAGCAGGAGATTTTTCATGACAACTGATCACAAGGCGATAAAAAAAACAGTCCTGAAGCTGGATGTCGCCCCTGCACAACCCAGGGTGGACGCTGTTTTCACTTCGCCTGAATCCATTCCTGAAAAAGCGGTGGTTTTCGTTTTCGGCCACGGCATAATGAACAGTAAGGATCACCCGCTCTTGGTCTCGACATTGGACATCCTTGCAGAAAAAGGGTTTTGTGGACTTCGTTACAATTTTCCATTCCGGCAGAAAGGAAACGAAACCGTAGACGAACCTTCGATTCTGATCGAAACGATCTCCGCGGCAATTGGATGGGTCAAAACTCGACTCGATAGCCATGATCCGCATGTAATCATCGGCGGAAAATCACTGGCCGCAAGAATGGCCGCCGCTCACCAGGCTGAACACGGCGAAGCACAAGGTCTTATGTACCTCGGTTATCCTCTCCACAGACCTGAAGCAACGGACCGTCTAAGGGATTCGGACCTGTACAAGATAAAAGCTCCGCAACTCTTCATCACCGGAGAAAGGGATCCATACTGTCGAAGCGATCTTCTCGCCGGAGTGCTGAAAAAGATTTCTTCGCCGGTGCAAAACATAGTCATTCCCGGCGGCGATCACGGTCTTGGAGTGGAAGGCGATGACGAGAAAAGCATGGAAATCATCCAAACGGTGGTAGGTGAAACAGGCAAGTGGGTGCGTTCCCACTATATTTAGGCCCTCAGCGGCAAACCCACCTGCCCTGTTGCCTGCGATAACCGTCGCGAACCTTCACCCAGCGCCCAGGTTGCCACCTGCATCCTCTTCGACCCTTGTACTTGGGCGGTATGCGCTCGCATCGGCCCCGAGCCCAAGCCCAACGGCTTCCATCCCATCGCCATTGTCCCTGCCTCCAGAATGATCCCGGAGGACATGCACGCGCTGCTTCACGTTTAGGCGGCGGCGGACTGGTTCTAACACGCACCACCGGACCACTTACCCTGACACTCGGGGTGCTGACCCTGACGCGGCCCGGGGTCGCCCTGACTCGGCATCCCGAAACAAAAGCAACCGATGCGCCGAGCGCACCCAATAAAACAGCCAATGACCAAATCTGGATTTTTTTCATCGTTTTCATCCTCCTTTCCCGGCAGGATTTTTTTCCCGCACGAAACAATTCAAAAGAACGCGTTGTTTTCAACACGAGCTTCCACGCGCTTTTATTACCATTGCCGTATGACTTCAAGCTCATAGTTGTCGACCGAATTGGAACGTCTGCCGTCATAATCTTCCACCTTGATGAAGTACCATTTTCCTACGTGGAGATTCACTTCCATCTTCCTTATTCCGGCAAAAGAACGTTCATCGGATTCCTTCAAAATATTTCCCCCGCTGTCTATCAGGCTGATCTTCAACTGAACATTGGGTATTCCCTGCGCTGATATCAGGACTCTGCCCGTGGTGCCGGCGCGACCGCTCAACCTGAACCTGAAAAAATCCACATCCCCCGGCGGATAAATAAAGCCTCTGGCTGATACTCCCGGCCTGAGCAAGGTGGCCTGTGACATCTTATCGTTCGGTTCAGCCTCATCTCCCTGCTCCACATTGCTCAATCTCCAGCTGATCACGTACCTCCCGGTGGTAGGGGGACTCTGGGGGGAATTGACAACCTGAATGAAAACATCCCCGGGCCTGACTCTGAAATTGGGTATAATCTCTTCAAAACCTCTTTTTCCTCCATCAGCCGTCAACTGAAGCCGACCCTTACGATCAAATATATTCACAGCGACGTCGAGTCCATCTTCAGGTTTCACTGAAAGCCTCAGGTTCATAGGTTTGGAAACGTTCAACCTGAAGGTGTCCCTGTCTTCCTTGCTGTCCAATGTTCCATGCAATTCATCCCCGTCTCCCGGCAAAAAGTTAGCAGTGGCGATGGTATCATTGGGCTCTCTTTCCACAAGCGCATCCGATGAAGCCTCTCTGCCGACATTCAATATGTATTGTTCTTCCGGGTTGAATCCCTTTGCAGACTCCAATCTTACAAAGAAATGACCGCCCGGATCGCCGATTCTCAGGTTGCGAAAAACAATAGTTTCTCCCCTCTTTCCTGTACGCTCAAGGACCTGCGTCATGGAATCGTCATACAGAGTGACCCGCATGGCGACACCCTTCAAACCGCTGACTGAAACGTGAAACATGGTGTCTTTCGCCGGATCTCCAAGATTCACCTTGAAAAAATCAACATCTCTTGGTGTACCCAAATAACCCACCCGCTTGGTGTTTACCTCCATATCCGTGGCCTGGCTGAAGGTATCATTCGGTTCAATCTCGTCTTGCGTTGTCAATTCAGATGCTTTCCACCTTAAGATATATGGGGTTTTCAGATTGTACCTTCTGACTTTACCTGTCCAGCGTTCTCGGACGCGAAAAAAATACGTGCCCGGCTCAAGCACCAGGTTGGTCAGCGTGACACCATCTCCATTACGGGGAGCAGCGGACACAAAAAGTCGCTCGTAGGTTTTCTGTGCCCTGATCTCCAAAACAATCCTCAACCCGGGAACACCGGTCAGCCTGGCCTGAAGGTTCCACTTCGGTTGTTCGTCCGAAAGCGTGAAACGGTAAAAATCCCTGTCCCCCTTTTCATTTTTGGGACCGGACGGCTTTCCTATAAAGCCTCTGACTCCCTTGCCCATGGGCAACACCTGGGCCTCTTGTGGAGAATCGTTGGGTTCGATTTCGTCGATGAGATCTTTTTCATCCACCGCTGCATCTCGGGGACTCACAAGCGCTATGATCTGCGCATCTCTGTCGCCGACTTCATCTCTTTTATCAACAGGATCACCGGATGTGCAGGTGCTGCATCCCTGCAGGGAAACCAGGAAGAGAAAACTCGGGAAAAGAAGAAACCTCAAAGAATCGTTTCCGCGAATGGAAAGAAAGGGAAACAAGCGCTCACCGAGAAAAACCAGGAAATTCACCAGGGTGAAAACAATTTACCGGCCGTCGACAAGCTTTATCACTTCGTCGGTTATATCAATGGCATCCCTGGCGAACCAAACGGCTGACTTGTCCACGACCATCAAGTAACCCTTGAGTTGAGCCAGCGTCTCGATCCTTGCCTGAAGCTTTGTCCGAAACACACCCAACATTTGAGACGCCCGTTCACTCAGCTTTTGCTGTTCCTGCATGGCATACGCCTGCCATTTTTGCATTTCCCCTCCCCATTGCATGTACTCTTGTTGCAGCTTCTCCTGTCTCTGTTTATAAACATCCGGCTTCAATAAGTCCCTGGATCCGGCCAATGTCTTCGCTGCCTTTTCGATCCGGTCGTAATCCTTTTGCAACCTGTCTTTTCTGCGATCTATCGCCCTTTGTTTCTTGCTTTTCATTTTTTCAATTTGGCCCAGAATTTTCTTCCCCTCCCTCGATTCAGTGTGCACCCTCTCAGAATCAACAACAACAATCTGCCCTTTCTGTGCATACGCGGACCCGGAGAATAGAATCCCCGCCAGAACCAACATGCTCATTGCAACTTTTTTCATGTGACAACACCTTGCTTCAAATGTTCTGAAAAAACAGTTTCACCTGTGAATGAATCTTAACCGGCTTACCTTTCCTACAATCTACCAGCCGCTCTTTTCCGCATGCCTCCTCCAGCACAAAACCGCCAGAAAAAGCAAAAAGATCAAACCGCCCAATCGGCCCGAATGGGGAGCGCTATGTCGGTAAACACTGCAAGAACAACCCGTTGAATCAGCAAACGGGCAGTCCTGACAATCCATCATGACTCCGGTTTCCGTCAAGGCTTCATCCAACTCTTCGTCCAAACCTCCATCCGGCGGCCATAAATCTTCACAAACTTCAGAGTTATCAGGTTCTATATCGAAGTTGTCAAGGATATCCATCATCAGTGACGCTCTCGCCTCCGGAGAGATGATTCCTTCCAGTGGAAACGCGTAAGTCAACACCTTCCCAGAACCGGCTCGGGCATATTCTATTCCCGCTACACCTGCAGAACCCGGTCGATACTCAGCTATCACCGCGGCTCCGTCGAGAGGTGAAATGGTATCCGTCGGCTTCACATCATAAAACGGGGTTTCGCTGTAGCCGTCTTCCAGAAAAACCTCGCCGATTTCCAGCAAGTCCACCTCGTAAGCGGTCGATCCTTCGCCCGGTTCCGCGCCCAGCACTTCTGCCAAGAATTCCCTTTCCTCCACCGAACCTTGGGCCAATTCTCTCACAAAGTGAGATCCGCTCACCAGCAAGTGTCCTCCCTCATCGACAAAATCCTTGAGTTCTCTAATTACCCCCGGATCTATGGCCGAACCTGAACCCGCCCCCCGGCCAACAACCAAATTAACCATTTCATATGCATCAAGGTCTACCACTCCATCGGAAACGGCCCTGTCTTCACAAGCATCAAACGCGGTTCCATAAAGACCGATCTCCGGACCATGCCGCAACATGTAAGACCCATCGTTCATCCTGGAGATCAACATCCTGTCAACATTGCCTAACGCGGAACTTTCGTGGCGCGACAAGAGTTGCGACGCATCGAGCCTGCCGAAACCCTGAACCACCAAAACCGGGGATTTCGGCGGCCGGCCGCTTATTCCCGCGGTCAAAACCCTGCTCGGCAAGGACTCGCCTCCCTCATTGAGAGCAGTAACTTTGAAGCTGTATACACGCCCCGGAGTCAAATCGTTCAAAACAATCGACGTTGATCCATGACTGTCAAACACCGCGCCCGGCGACAAGCCGTAACCTCCCACATGAACAAGATAGGTTTCCGGAGGATCGCCTCCCGCGGGATCCGAATCCGGGGGAGACCAGGAAACCTCCACCGAGCATGCATCGATGTTCGTCACTGAGACGCCGGTGGGCGGCTCGGGGAGAAAAGCCGGTTCAACACCATCGCGCTGCGCAAAATACCTCGCTATCCCCTTGTAGATAGCGCGCGCTGATATGCGCCTGAATTCCGGCTCCCTGTAGGCTTCAACATCCGACAATCGATCGTGGAATATCAGTTCTATCAGCGCCGCGGGCATCTTGTTGTTAAACGATGGGTTCAATTCGCCGAACCATGCACACCTGCGCCCCCTATCCGCCCAATCGGCATCCCATAGGGTCCGGATATCGCTGACAACCGCGGCCTGGATCAGATCCGCCAGTTCGCGGCTTCCGGGCGTGGCCTGCGATCCGTCGCAAGTACCCCAACTATTGGGCCAATAAACATAAATTTCCGTGCCCGTTCCACCGCCGGCATTAGTATGAAAGGAAAAATAAACAGCATCTTCACCATCTTCGTGCAACCACGAAGCAAAACGGGAACGGCAACTCACATCATCGGTGCCGTCTCCGGATGTAGATGAATCGTAAACAGAACTCGGCGCTCCCGAAAACTGCGCATGATACCGACAGTTTTCTTCCCATCTAGGCCGCCCTGACGCTCCCTGCCCGCGATCGATCAACCCCATACCCCCTCCCAACCTGACCGCATCGGCCGACACGTTCGCGTCTTCCCCTGCAAAAGCCGAATCATTCAGGAGGGAGACCGAGCCCAGCGAAGTATCGAGTCCTTCAACGAAATAAAACCGGCCCAGGAAAACCCACGTTGCACCCTTATGACGTTGATTCACCCTGAAATGAGTGTCGCCCATCGCGTGGGTCACGACATAATGGGCATCCGGAGCTCTCAACTGGTAGGAGGAAAAAGAAACGTAAACATTGTACCAATCACTCCTGGGAACATTGAACGTCCAGACAAATCTCGCCGTCGGAGTGGAACTCGTGTGTAGAAGTCGATTGGACCCCACGGTAAAGGGATTCCGTTGTCCCGTAATCGGCAAGGTCTGCGGTCCATAGCCGGCAAGCGTCGAATCCAAAAACATTCCGCTTTCGCCGATTTCCTCGAAAATGCAAATCTCGGGATATTCGTCCCCGTGGTCATTGTCGCAAATAACCATCTCTTCGGTGGGGTCGATCTCCCTGACCGGCGCCACGTGCGCTCCCGCTCTCAACAAGTACTCCACCAGAAAATAAGTCACGGATTCCGCGTTCGCCAGGTCCTCGACAATCCCATGTGAAGTGCCCCGCTGCGTAGTCCAGCCGGAACCGGTCCAGGTCCATCCGTGCCCGGGACTCAAGTAAACGCTCTTGCCCGTAAGAAACCCAACGTTCTCCTCTCTGACTGCATCCTTGAACGGCGTCCGCAAATGCACCACACGACGCACCAACGGCTCGGTCACCGGGCCCGTTTCTTCCTCCCATGGTCTGCGAGGGGTCGGCTGAAGTGGAAGATCCGCGGGAACATAGCCCCTTTCGTCCTGGATCACATAAGCGTTGTCCCCGGGGGCTGCCCTTGCATCCCCACAGCAAAAAACCACAAAAACACCCAAAGCTGCCACTTTCATCCTGATTGCATTCTTAAACATTCCGTTACATCTCCTTGACTTAAAAATCGTCAGACCGGGATTTTACCACAGAATCCTGCTAAATGTTCGCATGAATCCAATTCATCCCGCGACCATCAGCGTATCATTCGTAGGTTCCAACTGTGGCTGATCGAGTTGCCGCTTTCCCGTTTTTTTGTCCCATTCTTATAAAACCTGATGCAAACAACCGGCTCCGCGGTTCTTTGGCCAACCCCTTGAAGATCTAAATACAACATCAATATCAATGTGTTACAAGAACTCTGCCAAGATCCCACAAGAATACAGGTGCAGTGGCATGCTCCTTGCTTTCCAACACCAAACATGGGCTTTTTGACTTTTTTGCAGCCGAACCTGATACGCGGAACTTGAGGTAATCCAATGTTTTCAAACCATCCCAGACTCCCAAAACGACAATCCCATTTCCACTCGAAACTGTTGGAGAGAATCCTTCATTCAGCATTGGTCCTGATCGTTGCGCTCGGGATTTCGTGCAGCCCCCAGGCAAACGAAAACACGACGGACAACGAACCCGGCTGGGCAGGCGGCAAGGCTGACGGACATAACAGCGAGCGATCCTTTGAAGTCCTTCTCACCGACCCGTTCTGCGATGAATGCAGTTCAGAGGAAAAAGCGTTTTTGCAAAGCCGCTCAGCAATAGCTGCGCGGGCCGTAGAATTGATCGATAACGCTGAACGCTCTGTGGACGCGGCGCAATTCACTTTCAGCTCCAGGGCAATCGAAGAAGCCCTTTACCGGGCGTCCCAACGCGGTGTACGAGTTCGGGTGGCCATGGATCACGGTCAAGACCGTGAAGGCTCCCTTTCACGAAGGCTGCTGGAAAACAACATTGACGTCCGATTCGTGCGGGGGCAGGAAATACCGAGCCAGGAACGTTATGGTTTAATGCATTCCAAGTTCATGGTGGTCGACGGGCGTTACCTGCTTTCCGGATCCAACAACTGGTCTTCGACAGGCGTGTCCATTAATGAGGAAAACACCATCGTTGTATCGAGCGCGGCCGGCGACCCTCTTGTAGAAGCATTTTCCTGTCATTTCGAAACCGCATGGGAAAACGAACCTTCAAGAAGCGCAAGTTGCTCGACCGATGACGCACGTTTTTCTCCCAGCGTAGCGGGCAGAAATCTCATCCGCGACGAAATCCGTTCGGCCAAACGATCCATCCACGTGCTGATGCATCACTTTTTATTCGACAGCCTGTTGAGAGAACTCATCCGGGCCGCCGAACGCGGAGTGGATGTACGTATTGTTTTCAACCTTGCAGATCGAGAAACCTATACCGGCGGTCTCTGGGATTCTTTCATCGAAGCGGGAGGAAGGATCCGTTACAAAAGAAACAACGCCGACGAATGGCAATTGATGCACCACAAACTGGCGCTCATCGACGGCAAAACGCTCGTCCACGGTTCGGGGAACTGGTCGGGCAGCGCGTTTTTCAACAACTACGAATTCTTTGTACGCTACCGTCAAAGAGAGGTTGTACAGCCCTTCTTGGGTTTGTTCGATCGTTTGTGGAAATGGTCGCTGGATCCCGAAACCGTGGACTATGGATGGAACGCTGCAAGGCAGCACCATGAAGAGCATAGGGTGTTTTTCGGCAACCTGCATGCACACTACGAAGAACACGACGAAAACGGAAAAATGTTGGACGACGGCGAACTGTTGAGGAGCGAAGGTCAAGACGGCGAGCTTTTCAGCGTGAAACATGAACTGGAGGGCCGGAATTCCGCTCGCTATGCATGGGAATACGCTCGCGACGTCGGCGGAATGGACTTTCTGGCTCTTTCACCGCACGTCCACGATGACCGCGATGACGATCCTCTTGACATGCCCAACATGTCGGAAGCCGGCTACGCACGGCTGGTGGAAACAGCCCGGGAAATCAACTATGAATCGAGAGGCGATTTCGTGGCCCTGCCTTCCATGGAATGGAACACCCTGTCGGGCGGCAACCACGTAAATATTTTCGGAACGGAAGGCCTCGCAAAAGTGGAACGCGGCCGGTTCGATCTGCTCTACGAGGAATTTCTGCCCGGCCGGGCGGCAATGGGAGAACGTCCCTTGTTGCAATTCAACCATCCCCGCACATTCAGGCGGCAAGAAGAAACATTGACCGGGAATTGGGATCAGATCTATGACATCAATCTCCTGGAAATCCCGAACAACTCTCAACGAAACGGGAAGTTTTCCGATTTCGGCCTGGACGACTATCCCCCGCTGAGTGACGTAAGGGATTCATGGCTGAACGGCGAAGCTCTTCCCTGTCGTGAAATCGTTTCCGAAACGCTTTCAAACATCGAAGAAGTCACCAGGCCTTACCTTCGCCTGATGGAAGTGACCATTTCAAGAGGTACGGATATATCCCATGAAGACGGTGAAAACCCGAGCATGGTGATATGGGATGAAAACCCCTTCAGGTACACCCGGGTGGACAGCGACTGGCACTACTATCTTCTGCAGGGTTTCCACCTTGCGCCCACGGCAAACCATGACAACCACTATGCAAACTGGGGAACGGGCCACAGCAGCCGCACTGCAATCATAGCAAGTGAACTCTCGGAAGCAGCGCTTCTCGACGCCATGGACAAACGCCGCGTCTACGCGTCGGAAGACGAAAACACAGCAATAAGTTTCTACGCTGACGGACGCGTTCCCATGGGATCACAAACAGCAACCCTGAGAAACCATGTGAACCTGAACCTGTATTTTGAAGACATGGATCACGAAGGCCCTTTCACCTTGCGTTTGCTGCGGGGGCGTATCGGAGACAAAGAGTTCGAAAGCATCACCCGCATCAGCAACGTCCCGGAAAACAGGTGGCTCGGGCTGACAGCATATCTTCCCTCGCCCGGTGAGTACTTCATCTACGTGGTCATTCACAACACCGCCACGGACCGCAAGTCCTGGACCGCTCCCATACGAGTGACCAGGCACGACATCTGATACCAATCTCCCCTCCTGATAACGAGAACAATTACAAGCATTTTAGTCAGGATTTCAATGAGATCCCGTTTAAACCCACGCTTGGGAATCCGAGCGGATGCAGCGGTGTTCGAATTGGACGAACCGTATTAAAGATACTATGCTTAGATATGAAGAGGAGCGGAGACATAACATGAAGAAAATATCCTTTCCATGGAAATCCGGAACCGCATGGGTGCTCGTCGCTGTTTTCCTGGCCTGCGGCTGCACGAAGAAAACAACCCTTCGCTCGTCGCGGCGATACGCGCGTTCATGGAATGCATCCCTGGAAACCGTTTTCGATGATGAATTGGATGACAAGAGTCTTATCGTCTTGAGATCGGAAGAACAGTTCGCAGTCGAAGCCAAGGAGTTGATCCGAAAGCGGATAGAATCTTCGGACTTGATAATCCGGGGAGAGGTTCAGAATGTAGCGGATATGATTCAATCCGACGGGGTAACAAGACGAGGAGTTCTGGTAAGGATCAAAGACATGTTGCTGGGTGAAAAAGAAGCATTGCCTCAAGACTCAAGAGAACTCCTAAGCATGTTTCTTGCGGAGGATCATCCCGCGTTTTCAGCGGAAAGCGTGGTGGGAAGAGACGCAATCGTGTTTCTGAGATGGCTGCCGGGAAAAGGTCAACCCGCTTTTAGATGGCACGCCAACGTGGGCGCCTCCAGGCTTGAAGAAATCATCGAAAGAATTCTGCAGGAAAGGGAAGCAGAGAAAGCAGCCAAGGAGACTAAAAAGTAGAAAACTGGTTTTCTCTTAGGTCTGCTTCACTTGTTGCCGGGTTTCAGCCTCTTCCAGTAAAGGTATTCGCTCACGTCTTTTAGAACCAACCCGGGAAGAGCGCCCGCTTTGCGGTAACCGTTTCTTTCGTAAAACCGTTGAGCCGGAATGTTGAAGTCCGATACGAGCAAAAACATTTCCCGGCTTTCTTTCTTGACGAGATCTTCCATCGCCGCCAAGAGAGATCTCCCGATCCCGAGCCCTTCAAAGCCGGGAGCCGTAACCAGCAACTTCAAATACCCGCCCATAAGGAAGGTTCCGCGCGAAGCAAAAAGCGCGAAACCCGCAAAATGCTCTTTGCCGGGCTCGCCCACCCACGCGGCCGAAAGCAATCTATCAGGTGACTGAATGCCCTGTAAAAGGGTCTCAAAAAGACGATCCCTGCTTATTCGGTAACGCCTGAGCAATGGGATTTCTCGTACCGCTTCCACAGCGCCGCTCAATTCGTGTTCCTTCATCGGCCTTATGGAAATCCGAGGGTGCGTCCGTTCGGACCGGGGTTTGCCGGATGTCCCGCTTTGTTCAGAGGTTTTTTCGGATTTTTTCATTTTGATCTGTTCCGTTCAATTCGGATCGTTTCGTATTGAAACTTCCACAACCGAATCCCGAGGCAAATCGATGATTCCGGTTGTCCACGGTTCATTGTGCAAGGTTTTCACCGGAATTCCTCTTTTACGGTTTCGGGGTTCCACCCCGTTTTCCACGGGCCGATTTCCTTTCGAAAGCGCGGAAGCGGAACCCAGAAAAACAGCTTTTAACATCGGCTTTACGTTCGACTCTTTGTTGTCGTGTATTCTGAAAGCAAACCCATCCAGAGCGCAACCACCTGGATTCTTTATAACCAGGGTGTCCCGCGTTGAAGCGCGCAGGGTAATATTGTCCCAGCAAGAGAGATGATTCCCCAGATCCCGCATTGAGGTGGTCCAGATCTCTTTTCTCCGCTGTGCCCGACCGAGCCGGGACAATGCCCCTTCGGCTTGCGGGTGAAGATGCCAATAGCCCTCGCGATGTCTCCTGATGAGTGCAAGCCCGTGCCTTCGGTGACCTGGAGGATGATGCGAGTCAAGATAGGTGTGCGCAATGAAAATACCGCGGTTTTGGACGAACCTTTCCATGTTCGACTTGGAAAAAGCCCGGGAAAAAACCTCGGGACCGACATAAAACCACACCGACCGGAACAACCACAAATCGCCTTCGTGACGGGTAGACACGTGGAACGGAAACAAAAAAGATGCTCGCTCTTCCGGTCTTTCAGGACGAAGCATGTTCAGTTGCCGACCGGGCAAACTCACATCATCACCGGTCCAGACATAACGAAAGCCGTGTTGATGCAGAAGATCCGCAATGAAAAATTCGCTTTGTTCATCCCACCCCCTGCTGGAATAGGATTCGCAGTTTGTGTCAGGCTGATGATCAATCCACGTCACACCCCAGGGGGCAAAAGCTTTCAACGCTTTTTCGGTGGTTTTCCGGTCATCAGGACCGGGAGTGGCGGAGTGGAGACCGAATTCTATGGACGCGGCCGAAGCTTTTTCGACCATTTTCCTCACACCTGCATGCTCCATCTGCGGCCTGGGGGATTTTCGATGAAAAAGGGTTTTCGTGAAACCCAGCCCGTTGCCTATGAAACCACCTGGCGGGTTCGAAAAAGAACCGTCGCTTCTGCCAATAAGCAAAGCCTTCAAAGGTCCGGGAGCGGATTGATCCGCGTGGTCGGTGAAAGATATCGCTGCTGCATAGCCGCGAGGCAGCCTGGCCTTGTGCGCGATGCGCGGTGTATTTCCGATGTAGAACCATGTCTCCCGCTCGACCTCCTCACCTTTCCTGCGAAATCGGCGACTCCTCAAAATCCGAGGGGAAGGCGGATACCACCGCCGCTGACAGCGGGCTGCGTATACAGCGGGGTGGTTGCGCGCATCGTCGTATGTAAGCACAATGCTGCAATCCGGCCGGGCTGATCGTTCATCCCTGTCCCGAAAACTTTTTTTTCTTTTACCCTGCTTCATCCGCTCCACCGTCATGGAGGAAAGATTTGGAGACGCAATAACCGACCACCTTGACTCCTTATTGGTTACATCCACCCTCTTGTGCGTCCATCTGTCCACGTGGTGCCGAATCCCGCGGCCAACCACGCTGCTCATTCTTTCGGCCCGGTTCATGTAAGACAAGTCATCACATAAAAAACCGATCTCCAGGGACTCCTGCTGAACAAAAGTCGGCTGCAAGTACGAAATCTTGGTAGCCAACCTGACCAGGGATGAACCTTTATTTCCGGAGATGGTAATCGCGACACGCGCAGTGGGAGTATCCTTTTGAAAACTCAGACTCCATGCAGATCCTTTTTCCTTAAACTGCGCCGGAATTTCAACGATTCCCCTGCGTGTTTTGCGGCCACCGGCTGGAGAAGCGGTTCCGGAAACAAGCCGGCCCTTTGTCAACCCGCCGGAAAAGAGCTTGGAAGCAGACTGTTTTTCATCCCGAAAATTGTCCCTGTGATCTATGATCAAATTGAGATCCCACGCGGCTTCATGGCCCTGGTTTATAAACCGAAAAGGCAGGGTTGAAGCCTCATCCATCGCGACCCGGGACGCTGAAGCCCGGCCGGAAAACCCGGACAGGATTATCCATGCTCCCGCGATCCAACAGATTTTTGATGCCCGCGTAAAAGAAATGACAATCATTGGGTTCATTCGGGGTGTTTCGTGCAAATATTTACTCCCTATCCGATCTTGTCACAATCCTACCAAACTCAGCTTCTCCTCCCCAACTCTCACCTCCATCTGTATCCAAGACAACGGAGTGTCCACGGCCGTTTTTCAGAGGAGTCACAAATGGTTACCACATGCAGAAAACCTTTCCCAGCATCATGTTGACAAATCTGCAAACCCCCGGGGCGGAAAATTTTCTGCTGTATTCCGTAGGAATTTGGAAACGATCAACGACTCAAACGGGCTTCAAAAGAATTGGTATCGACCTTGCATGGTAAGCATGCACGCTAAATACAAAAACTGAACCCATCGGAAAAGGAGGTCATTATGAGAAAACTCAATCTTTTAGCCATCTTGGCAGTTAGCTTTATGGTTATGCCTGCCGCTCAAGCACGGCCCGAACTGGAAACCCGCTTGGCACCGGAACTGCTTAAAACTGCTGCACGCAGGACCGAAAATCAAACCCGGGAAATGACGCAGCAACCTCAAAACATCAGGTCTCCCAGGGAACAAAAGAGATCCCCGCAGGCAGCCCAACCGTGGGTTACGGGAGAAAAAGCAAACATGGCGCACCTCAATTTCGCACTGTGCCTCAAAAACGGCGCTCTGCGGTTGCTGGGCGCGGGCGAGGATCTCGGTGTGGAGCGCTCCGACCCACAGGGCGTCAATGCTGTTCAGGAAGCCAATAGAAACAATCGCAACTTGCGCACGGCAAACACCCGGGAACAACGCCAATCCGCCACCACCCTGAGCAGGGTGCGGGAGCAGGTTATGCGGCAAGCTCCTCACATGGATACGGATCTTCCCAGTACCCGGCGAAGCGGGTCCGCGGGACTTAACACCACGATGTTGATGAAATCCGGGGCAATGCAAAGAGAGAGCCGGATCAGGACGCCTCGAATTGAAATGAAAAGAAACATTCCTACGGTGCAATCATTCAGACGCGGTGAGGATCGAACCCCGACTCTGAGAATAAGAAGCAATGAACAGGTAGGCGGACGCTGCTTCGGCCATGGCTGCAGGTGATCACCGAACGACAAGCGCATCACCCACAAGGTTCAGGGCTTTTCTTCTCCGCCCCCTTCCAATAGACGAAGTCTCTCTTCCGCGATCTTCCAGCCTATCCTCGTGGCCCGCTTGCGGGCCATACTCAACAATTGTTCGGCTTCAACGTCCTCCCCCGACCTTTTCAATGCCTCTGCCAACCCCCTGACTCCTTCAATCCACATCTCTCCCTGCGAACCGGACAAGGTTGCATCAGGCCCCTTTATTCTTTCCAAAACACGGCGGTAAAAAATTTCCGCGTCCTCTTCATCCAGTGATGCCAAAGCATTTCTGCCGGCATCAAGCAAAAAACGCATTGCATCATCAATGGTCCCGGCGGACCAGTAATGATTTGCAAGCGCGGCCGCGCTCGCGCCCTGGCTTCCCAGGAGCCGGGCCGCTCTCTTGTGAAGTTCCATCTTGACTCCTGCGGGAATCGAGGAGGACACCACTCGGCGATGCAACCCATGCAAGAAAAAGCGTTTGCCCGTTTCTCTTGCAATAAAACCCATTTTTTCCAGGATCTCCAGGGATTCGGACACAGCGTTTTCCAGTTCGGGAAAAGGCGTCCCCTTAGATGCTTCTATCGTGGCGATCGCATTCAGGTTGATCCTTTCCGAGATGATGGAAGCTGTTTGCAGCCGCGACCGCTCTTCCTCGGGAAGCCTGTTGAAACGGGCGGCAATAAGATCCGGGAGCTTTTCGGGAGGATCATCCAGTGGATGAAGACACGCAAACGCGGTAAGCTCCCTGGCGTGTAACGGATTGCCCTCTGAATTCACAACTGTTTCATTCAACACGTAATCCCCGAGATCTCTTCGAGCCAAGAAGCCCACCATTTCCCGGCATTCAACCGGATCCAGAGGATGAACGACTATTTCCTTTGCATTGCCGGGCCAAAGAGAGAAAAAACTTTCGTCATGCGTAATCAAAACCGTCAAGGGTGCGTCGGTTTCCGCGGCGGCAAGCGCAAGAAGAAGCTCTCTCGAAGCTCCATCCATTTTTTCCAATTCGTCGAACAAGAGCACCAACGGTTGGTTGCGGGCCGATTCTATGACAAGAGATCGCCAACTCTCGGCCCTTATTTGGCGATGACGAGTTACGTCCGGCTCCTCGGGAATCCCGCCCCCCTTCCCGCCTCCGGGAAAGAAAAGAAGGCTCAGGCCTTCTGCCATATCCTTGGAAAAACCTTTTGTTGCAAGGTGAGCTTCCAGGTCGCCTTTGTCTACGGGTTCACATGGAAGCTCGAGCAACTGCAGAGCGACGTTTTGTACCGCTTCCAGCGGCTCGAACACGTCCCATGAAGGCAACAAGGACTTCACCGGCCTCCGGCCTTCAGCGGCAATGCGCGCCATGAGTTCCTGCGCTGTTCTGGTTTTGCCCACGCCTGGAGGACCGATGAACCGGTAGACCTGGAATCCTCCGGACGCTACTTCTTTTTCCAGGCTGCTCAAAAGCGTGCGGCGGCCGAAAAAAGGACACGAGGACGGCGGCAAACTTGTCCAGCAAGCAACCGCGGCCTTTCGTGGGACAAAACTCCGTTCAAAATCCGAATCCCGCATGCTGAATTCAGCATCCCTGGTTGGAAGCTCTTCCGCGGGATCTCTTCCTGGGTCTTGGAATTCCCCGGAGTCCCCTCCACCGGATTCATGCCCAAAGGTTCTGCTTTCAACAATATCTCCGTTCGACACGGGAATAGAATCGCCGCTGATTTCACCGGCCGGTGCATACCGACCTCCGTCCTTCCTTCCTTTGAAAACATCCGGCCCGGAAACATTGACCCACTCTTTCAACACTCGGCTGAACTCTCTTATTGAAGGAAACCGCTCATCCGGCGGTTTGGCGATAGCCCACATCACTATTGCATCGAGAGAAGGGGGAATTTCACGTTCGGGATTGCGTCGGGAAGGAGCAAGCGGCATATCGTTGATCTGCGCCGCCATGATCTCCGCGGGCGACTTTCCCAAAAAAGCGCGCACGCCTGTCAGCATCTCGTAAAAAACCAGCCCCGCGGAATAAACGTCGGATCTTGCATCGGTATCACGGCCCGCTGCCTGTTCGGGCGACATGTACTCGGGAGTGCCGCACACCATTCCGGTGCGGGTCAAGCGATCCATCCCCTCCGCCCTCCGCAGGCGGGCGATGCCGAAATCCAGCACTTTCACATAATCAGGCCTGCTGGAAGTGGACAGAAGGTGAATGTTGGCGGGTTTCAAATCCCGGTGCACAATACCCAGGGCGTGAGCAGCCTCCAGAGCGGAAAGAATTTGCCTCATCACATGAATGGTACGCGCGATGGACATGTCCTCCTTTGCCAGAACATCCTCTAAACTCTTGCCGGAAAGAAGCTCCATGGCAAGGTAGCTCAATCCCGATGTGGTATGCCCGAAATCCAAGATAGAAATCGAGTTCGGGTGGTTCAGGCGGGAGGCTACGTGAGCCTCCCTGGTGAACCGGCGGATCGCGGATCGATCGCTGGAATACCTTTCGTGCAGAACCTTGAGAGCCACCGACCTGCCCAGATCCAGGGTGCGCGCCTTGTAGACAACACCCATGCCTCCCTCACCCAGCTTTTCTTCCACCATGTATTTACCGGCGAACACCATGCCCAAGTAAGGATCCCCCTCGATCAACGCGGCCGCCTTCAAGGTAGAACCGCAGGCAGGACAAAACGCCTGGGAAGGAAGACAAGCTCCTCCGCATGTGGGACATCTTTTCAATCAGCACTCCTTTGTGTGCGTCTGAGTGTCCCTAAAAACCGGCTGTTTGGCAAGAAATCACAAATGGTTCTCTTTTCTCAATCAATCTTCAGGAACGGATCTCTCCATCGCGGGCATCTCAAACGGAACCTCCCTGCGGCCCATGATCACGAAGAGGTCAAACGGAGCGTAAGGCAAATCCTCCCGCCACAGCTCCTCGAGTTCACGCTGCTCCCGGGTGAATGTTTCCATTTCAGAGCGTGATGATTCGTGCAGCCTCAAGTAAAAGCCGATCTCCGGGAAAAAACCAAGTGGAGCAAGCCCCCCCGCTCCTCCGCCGCCCATTGCAACTCTCAAGCCTAGGCGTTCGACGCCGGCCGCGCTGCCTGTTCCGGACAACAGCAACTGGGCCATGCGCTGTTCCACGCTCTCCCTTATTTCCGGGTTATCCGTGCTCGTATATATGGACTGCAAACGCCGAAACGCCACTTCCCACCTGCCTTCTTCGCTCCAGACGTGCGCCGCCAAGGAGTGAAGGTAATGCGGACCTCCACCTACGTTTGCGGCCTGCCACAAGTAGTTCGCCCCTTTTTGACGCCACTCAGCGACCTGCGCGGGATCGTCAGACTGCAACTCACGGAGATAATTACTGGCAAGAGAAAACAGGATTTCCCAATCGCCCGGGAAAACCTCTGCGCCTCTTTCCAAGTAATGAATGCTCGCCCAGACGGATTCATTCGTGATCTGCCTCAAGTTGTACATCATGACCGCGCCCGCCCAAAGATACACCCTCCTGAAACGCGGATTCAGTGTCAAAACAGCATCCAAGTAATCAGTTAGGTAGGTGTAATCCCTGTTCGTCATCATCCTTTCGCCGAAATACAGAACCGTCTTTACCCATAACAAGTTCGCCAGGGCTTCCTTGTGACCAAGGCTGAAAAGGTGCAATGCTGTGTCGGACGGGAGATAGAGCACGTCCACGCTTTCAGGAAAGCCGACCCTCTGCTTTCTGGTCGCCATGTGAGTGTAAGCCGTGAAGAATATCAATGCTGCCGCAACCACGACCCACACTCCCCCGCGAACAACGGGATGACATTCTCGGTATGTACCGGTCCAATCTGTTTCAGGCTTCATAACTTTCTCCATCGTCTCCCTATTTTACAAATCAAGACACACACTGCAAGTTGTCAAGACGATTCAAGACGATTCCTGAACAAAACCGGAAACATTTTTTGAACTCTTTTCATCTTTTTCCCCCAAAAAACCTTTTTTTGTTCGAAAAACAAAAAAAACGGTTGACCTTGACATTCAAAGTAACACTTATTACCGAGGGTCAAGGAACACAAACGGCTCTCTTTTTGAAGAGACAAAAGATTGAGGTTCATATCGTGACAAGTCCCAAGCGCTCTGTTGAAATAAGAATCAACGAGCAATGGTGTAAACGGTGCCGCATATGCATCGCCTTCTGTCCCACCAAAGTATACACGGAAGACATGGGGCTTCCCGTCATAAACGACATCGGCGCGTGCACCGGCTGCATGTTGTGCGAACACCTTTGCCCGGACTTCGCCATTGAGGTGGAGGTCAAATCGAAAAAGGAGGTGGAAAGTGGCGGAAGCTCCTAAAAGCACGGTCCGATTGATGTCGGGCAATGAAGCGGTCGCGGCCGGCGCTATTGCTGCGGGATGCGATTTTTTCGCGGGCTACCCGATAACCCCTTCCAGTGAAATACTCGAAGACCTGGCTGTGCACCTGCCGGCAAGGGGCGGAAAGCTGGTTCAGATGGAAGATGAAATCGCGGCCATGGCCGCGGTGATAGGCGCATCCCTCGCAGGAGCGAAAGCGCTCACAGCTACGAGCGGCCCGGGTTTCAGCCTCAAAGTCGAAAACATCGGTTTCGGCGCAATGGCGGAAGCACCCTGCGTAGTGGTAAACGTTATGCGGGGAGGGCCGAGCACGGGACTTCCCACCCTGGTGGGCCAGGCCGACGTGATGCAAGCCGCATGGGGATCGCACGGAGACACACCGAATATAGCCTTAGCTCCGTCGACCGCGAAAGAATCCTTTGATCTTACGATCGAAGCGTTTAACCTGGCCGAGCGTTTCCGTACACCGGTGATCCTCCTCCTCGATGAAGAAGTAGGTCACGGCAGCGAACGCGTCGTGCTGGACGAAATTCCCAAAGACAAGCTGGTCGAAAGAAAGCGCCCGGACAAATCCCCAGAGGACTATCTTCCGTACGAACACACGGACGACGGAATTCCTCCCATGGCGGACTATGGCACCGGCTACCGGTGGCATGCCACGGGGTTGTCTCACGACGAAACCGGTTTTCCGACCGGAAATCCGGATGAGATCGAAAAGCTCCACCGGAGGTTGCTCCGAAAAGTGGCGGCTGTTGAAGAATCCCTGTACAGGTGGGACGAATACGGCGACGAAGACCCTGAAATCGTTTTTGTCTCCTATGGGATCTCCGCCCGCTCGACGCGAAAAGCCATGGACAATCTTCGGGCCAAGGGCCGTTCTTGCCGTCTATACAGGCCGACCGTGATATGGCCCTTCTTCACACCAGTATTACGGAAAGCTGCAGAGAATCCCAAAACGAAGTTGTTTGTTGTTATTGAATTGAACGCGGGTCAAGTATCGATAATGGTGGAGAGAGCGGTATGCGGAAACGCAGCGGTTCACCAAATCGGAAGACTCAACGGCGAAATACTTGCGCCTCGTGAAATCGAGGAAGAAGTTCTGGAGATCATCGGCGATGTTTGATTATTCACCCTATCTCCGCCAACATCGTTTGCCGCATATCTGGTGCGCCGGATGCGGAAACGGTATAGTAACAAAAGCGCTTATCCGGGCGATCCACAAGCTGGGCCTACCCAAAGACGATGTCGTGATGGTTTCGGGCATCGGTTGTTCCAGCCGAACACCGGGATACCTGGATTTCAACACTCTACACACCACTCACGGCCGGGCGATCGCTTTTTCAACCGGGGTAAAAGTGTACAAACCCGAATTGAACGTGATCATCGTTTCAGGAGACGGCGACGCCGTGGCCATCGGGGGCAATCATTTCATACATGCGTGCCGCCGCAACATCGACATGACCGTAGTGGTGTATAACAACGAAATATACGGCATGACCGGAGGGCAGAATTCTCCCACCACCCCCCAGCAGGCCCGCACCACGTCCATGCCTTACGGCAACATTGACTCGCCTTTCGATATCGTGAACCTGGCCCTTGGAGCGGGTGCCACTTTCGTGGCCCGAACAACCGTGGCTCACCCGGTTCAGATGGAGAATTTCATAAAGAAAGGCATCGAAAACAAGGGTTTTTCGGTTATAGAAGTAGCAGCCGATTGTCCGACCGCATTCGGACGAAAAAACAATTTGAGAACTCCGGTTGCACAACTCCTTGACTACAAGGAACGTTCTGTAAAACTTGGTAAAGCCGAAAAGATGACGAAAGAAGAGCTTGTAGGTAAAATAATCACCGGGATATTCAGAGATGAAACCCGGCCCGAGTTCACTGCATGTTACTCGGAGCTTGTGAAGAAACTCGCCGAAAAGGCGTGAACGGTTCTTCGAGAGGAGCCTCATGAGCGTTCGGTATGAAATAAGGTTCAGCGGAGCTGGTGGTCAAGGAATAATCCTCATCAGCAAAATCGTGGCGGAAGCAGCGGCTGTGTACGCCAACCTGAATGCAACCCAGACCCAGAGCTACGGGCCCGAAGCCCGTGGAGGTTCCAGCCGGGCGGATGTCATTATTTCCGACGAGGAAATCGACTATCCCAAGGCTGAAAACCTGGACGTATTGCTTGCATTGACCCAGGAGGCATGCGATCAATACGCTCCCAATGTCAAACCCGGAGGCGTTATTATCGCGGACTCCAGGCTGGTCAAAAGCATTCCTGAGGGCGACTACAAAGGCCATCGCCTGCCGATCATCGATACCGCTGAAAACCAGTTGAAAAAATCAATCGTGGCGAACATCGTCGCCTTGGGCGCAGTGGTTGGAATTGTTCCATTTGTAAAGCCCGAAGATGTCGAAGCCGCTATTGCTTCACGGGTCCCCAGGGGCACCGAAAAGCTCAATGTCACCGCTTTTCAAGCAGGCATTAATCTGGTGCGGCAGACAACATGATGAGGAGGATAACAGGAGATGAATGTCTCCTACAGGCGGTTGGAAAACAGGTCACATGAGCTGGGAAACCATTTCAAGCGCCATTATCTGACTCTCGAACGACACCTTCCACAGTTCCTAGACGCGCTCGGCAGAAACCGTGTCCACGAACGATTGGATCTCTGGCGCCCCGCGGGCAATCCCAGGGATGGTTTCAAGCTTATCCGACGCATCACTTCGGAAAACGGCGATGCAATAGTATTTGCAAGAACCTATTTCTCCGTTCAACACCTGCTCATCATTTTTGCACACGTGGATGCGCTCAAGCTTTCACTGACTTCCGGAGAAAACCCGGCATCAGCATATCATCGCTTTGTAGTGACCCTTGGAAACGCTTTTATCAGGCTGGCCACCGCGTACATCGACTTCCTGACCGGCTGCCTCGCACCGCACGCAAAAAAACTCCGTTGGGCTATCCTGGGAGTGGGCACTCTGAGAGATCAGGACGACATCGACGTGGCCCTGGTAGACGACGGCACGGAAGCCCGCGATTGCTTCAACACCGAAATGGCAAGGGTAGCCCACGAAATGCTTCGCAGTGCAAGCCCCCTGCACTTCTACCTCGCGGAAAAACTCCAGCAGGGAAGCTTTTCAATACGCCTGGATGATTACGTACGGCTGGTCGACACCGAATGGCACGACCACGTGCTTATGTCTGAAATAGCCAACACCACTTTTCTCCTGGGAGACAAGGGCGTTTACAAGGACTTCATGAAAAGGGTCGTGCACCGGTACTTCCGCGAGCGAGGCACGGAAAACCCATACCACGAGGTATTTGTACGCGGCCTCACCGGCGAGATCCGCAGCATGTTGCTGGGACACCTTTCAGATACCAGGATACATCCCAAAAACGACGCGCTTCGAATCATAAAGATGCTCGTCCACGTCTTTTGGTCGATACACGGCATCAAGGAAACCGACCCGTGGAAAGTCCTGTCCATCCTTTCCCGAACCATGGGCCAGCACAAAAACGACCTGAAACACTTGCGAAGAGATCTCTCCTTTCTGGAAACCCTGCGCACGTTGTTTCAGCTTTTCTCCATCCAGGAAGAGGAAATCTCGGTGTATGAATCAGCCGACGTCCTGGAGCGCGTTGCAGAAACAATGGGATACGCCCCCCGGGGCGTGCTCCACGCGCATCAACTGCTGCTGGTGGATTATTACGATCACCTTCACTCCGCCCGGGAAGTAGCCCAGTCGCTCGTGGATGAAATCCGCCGCCACCTCCAGCGGATCAGCCCCATTCACAAGCTCATCCGAATGGACAAACCCTCCGTCCATGCAAACTTGGCGCAAGCTTTTATAGAACGGCTCCACTGGTTTCCAGGAAACCGTTACTGGGCCGATGCAATATGGACCCTGGAAGAAAGCTCCGGCGAATTTATCCGCTCGCTTGCAAAAGATTACCACCGCCTGGAAGGCGAAGTGCAAAAAACAGTAATCAGCGGCTTTCTCTCGTGGGCGCGCAACAACCTGGTTGCCTGGATCAACTTCACCAGCTTGCTGGCCGAATCGGACGCGGAAGAAGCCCGCTCCATGCGCGAAGAACTAAACACCCTCTTCCTGGAAACGGGCGGAACCAGGTATTTCAAAAAAAGAATCGGTGAAGTCTTCCACCTCGCGCCGAAAAGGTTTCATCATTACATCGACGTGATGACGAGACAGGAACTGGACAAACTTGGGGCTCTTCTATCCGCCCCTCCGGAAATAGCGCTTGAAAACAAAAAAGAAGAAGAAACTTTCGACGCTGTCTACTACGCGGTGGAGCTTTACCTCAACACCAGCCGCTTTTTCAGCCGCAACCTTCGCGCCGTATCCGCGGCGAGACCGGAATGCCTGGAAAAACTGGCGGACGGAGAATTCCTGGCAGAAATGGCGCAGGGGCTGCGAGCTGAATCCACGAAAACCCACGGCCTGGCGAAGCGGAAGCAACTCCTGGTGCTCTATTTCCGAGTTGAATACCTGAGGGTCGGCCTTCTTCTGTTGGCGGGAACCCCTCTCGAAGAGATACACCGCCAATACACCGAGTACAGCGACGTATTCCTTTCCTCTCTCTACCAGCTGGCGCGCAAGGAAACCGCAAAGCTCATGCAGAGCAAGGTCGAGACACGCGACCGCGCCGCGATATTCACCACCGGCGGCCGCGGACGGGAAGAAGCCTTTGACGACGACATCGACATGGTGGTCTTCACCGAGGGCCTTCCCGACCAAGCCATGGAGCAATTCCGCCGCACCCTCGGCAAAATGAATCAACAAATCATGCAACTCGGCATCATCCCGCAATACAGGATGGCCGAACATTTCAGGGAATACTTCGCCTCGCTCGACACTGTAAAAGCGCACCTCCTCGGCGATACCCCCAACCTGTACCTGGACATGACCGCGTTCCTCGAACTGCGCATGGTCGAAGGAAACGCTCACTTCGAAGAAATCATCCGCAAAACAATCGTGGAAGAGATCCTCTTCGACAAGAGGCGCGATTACCTGTTAAAAGCCCTTCGGGGAGAAGTCGAAGACAGGAGAACCTACTTCTCCAACACCGATCGTTCAACACCCGAAGACATCAACATCAAGGAATACCCCGGCGGACAAAGAGAAATCGAACTTGTACTCATCTACCACAAGGTTCTCCGACGTCTCCACGCCAACGTAAACATGAACCTCTTCGACGTCCTGGCCCAAAACGACCCGCAACTCTCACCTGAATTCCTGAAATTAAAAAAACACTTCACCTTTTTAAAACGCCTTCGCCACCTGAACCGAATCCTTATCTCCGCCGACGACGTACTGAGAGCCGATACCGCTCAAATTCTCGCTCCATACTCCACCGGCGACAGCGCCTCGCATCTCATCGAAGAAACCCGCTACAGAATGAACGAAGCCGCAAAAACCATCACCTCCCTCATGACCGTTTGACCCCCATCTAACCCACCTAGCATCCATCAACCCCTACACCCATCCGTTCTTTCTTCACAAAACCTTCAACCATCTGTA
The DNA here is from genome assembly GCA_007131745.1 of Myxococcales bacterium. The sequence goes on along the minus strand of SLPX01000212.1, from coordinate 1,799 downwards.
CAAACGGAAGCATACAAGAGTAAAAAGGCACAAAGACCAAAAGAACAAAACACGAAGACCACAACAACGAAACCGGCAAAAAACAATGAAAGATTTTCCACGCAAACGGTTATCCAATTGCCCAACACGACACATCCCGCGTTTACTCCTTTGTCTTTTCACCGCGTTTCCGGCCGGCTGCAAAGAACCAACTGAACAACCCACAGAAACAACCGCAAAAACAACCACAGAAAAACCCACAGAAAAACCCACAAAAACAACCACAGAAAAACAAGCCCTCGCATCACCCAAAGAAATCGCGGAAGCCGACAGGATCATCGACAAGCGCACCGGCCTTACCCGCGTTCGGATCCAGGGCGGTGAATTTCACATGGGATCCAACAAAGGCCGCCCGAACGAAAAACCCGTGCGCATGGTAAAGGTCGAAACCTTCTGGATCGCCCAGACCGAAGTCACTGTGGAACAATACCGCAAATGCGTTGAAACCAAACGCTGTGGAACTCCAAGCCCCGTCGCTCCGGAACACAAAGACCTGCTCAACTGGAACCTCCTCGGCCGGTCCAACCATCCGGTAAACAACGTCAACTGGAGCCAGGCCGCTGCGTACTGCAAATGGGCCGCAGGCCGCCTGCCGAGCGAAGCCGAATGGGAATTCGCGGCCAGAAGCAGGGGCAAACCCCTCGACTACCCGTGGGGCAACAAACCGGCCGACTGCGATCACGCAATCTTGTTCGACGGAGAAGAAAGCGGCTGCGGCGAAAACTCGACCGCTCCCGTGTGCTCCAAGCCGAAAGGAAACACCGAACAAGGACTCTGCGACATGGGTGGAAATGTCTCCGAATGGGTCCAAGATCAGTATCACCGCAATTACCACGACGCTCCCGCGGACCAGACCCCGTGGGAAAGTGCCCGTGGAGTAAACAGAGTATACAGAGGCGGCGCGTTCTACAGCCCCGGCTACGCCCTCAGAACTTCCATGCGAAACGCGTTCGACCCGAGTCTCTACAATGTCGGCATAGGATTTCGCTGCGCCTGGGACGCTCCGTAAATAAACATCTCACTCTCCCCCTTCCCCCTCTACCCTCTCACCCTTCCCCCTCACCCTCTCACCCTTCTCCCACCATCTTCTCTTCCTTCCTCAATCTGCTCAACTGCCTGTATTTTATCCCCTTGATCCACAAACAAACAACCCCACCCACAATCACTATTGAAATATTTACCACGTGACTCGCAAGCGCGTAACCCATAGCCTCGCTCCTGGCAACGCCCCAAACCCCCAGCGAAAAAACCGCAAGGTAATGGTAAACCCCTATGAATCCGGGTGATGACGGAATAGCCGATCCAAGGTTCACCACAACCAGCAAAAACACCGCCGCGTTCCACGACAACCCGAAATCAAAAGCTCTCATGTAACACCATGTCCCAACAGATGCCGAAAGCCATCCCCCCATGGTAAGAAGCAGCGAAACCGATAGCAGCCTCACATTCTTGAAAGCCTTCAACCCCCCTTCAACCCTCTCGCCCACACCTCTTAAAAACACAAACACCCGCTTCGGCAACTTCTCCCCCAAAACCACCAACCTCTTTTTCAAAACGACACGCGCAAACACAACCAATCCGGCTCCAATGAAAAACCCACCCGCGGTCAACGCCGTCACAATAGTCGCCGTCCTCACCACCCCCGGCAAATCCACATGAAAAGCAACCCACACGACCAACATCAGGAGAACCAAAAGATCCAAAAGCTTTTCCAGAAACATTGTAGCCAGAACCGTAACAGCCCCCACACCCACTGCTCT
>SLPX01000386.1 GCA_007131745.1 Myxococcales bacterium | reverse complement strand
GCTGATCCTGGGTTTTGCGGCCGGCTTCTTTTTCGCCCGCACGTCGGCTAAAAAGAAAAAACGCTGAACTCCACTAAATCCACCTCAATGTCCCGTATTCGATAGCCGGCAAGGCTGACCTCCATTTTCGTACATTCCGTACAATTCGATTGAACACGGAATTCTTTACCGGGTGAATGTTTTCAAATATAGGTCAGTGGTGTATTTTTCGGCACGAAAAAAACCGAGCACTGACGAAATCTCCAAGAAGAGAAGAAAGCATGACAAAAAAACCCGGGTTATTGAATATCGGCGTCCTGTTCGGCGGGCGTTCAGGTGAACACGATGTGTCGCTTGCTTCAAGCGCCACGGTTATGACTCACCTGGACCGGACGAAATACAAGGTTTTTGCGCTCGGTATACGAAGAGACGGCGGCTTTGCAACAGAGCGTGAGTCGCGCGACATGCTGGTCAAACCGTTGGATTGGGTCACCCCGGCCAAAGGCGTGATCTCGAACAAAAAATCCGGAAACCTGCTGGAGATCCACGCCGTCACGGAAACGGCTGGAAAAGAAGAGTCTTTCCATATGGATGTATTTTTCCCCGTGCTGCACGGGCCTTTCGGAGAAGACGGCACCTTACAGGGATTGCTCGAAATGACCGGATCTCCTTATGTCGGTTGCGGAACAGCGACGTCCGCGTGCGGAATGGACAAGGAGCTTACCAAGAGACTGCTCAGAGAATCCGGTCTTCCGGTGATCCCCTACCGGATCGTACACAAGAGCGAATGGGAATCGTCTCGGCGCCGGACCACGGATCTCGTAGTGTCGGATGTAGGCGCGCCCTGTTTTGTCAAACCTTGCCGCATGGGCTCCTCGGTCGGAATCACCCGGGTAAACGAGTTGTCGAAAATCGAACACGCTATCGATGAAGCGCTCCAACACGATTACAAGGCGCTCGTGGAAAAAGCGCTGGACGCGAGAGAGTTCGAATGCTCGGTCATGGGCAACAGGATCATTTCGGTTTCCCAACCGGGGGAAATCCTTCCCTCGAGGGAGTTTTATGATTACAGCGCAAAATATTTGGATGGAGACGCTTCCAAACTCCTCATTCCCGCGCCGGTGTCTGAAGAACTGTCCGGAAAGCTGAGACATCTCGCGAAAAAAGCGTTTTTGAGTCTCGGTGGCGAAGGATTCGGCAGAGTGGATTTTCTGCAAAATCGGAGTGACGAATCTATTTACATAAACGAGATCAACACCATTCCGGGGTTCACCGAAATCAGCATGTTTCCGAAGCTATGGGTTCACGAGGGCAAATCCATCAGTGAAGTGCTGGAACACCTGGTAGATCTCGCGCTTGAACGACACAAATGGAAAACAGAGCTAAAGAACATGCGGTGATCCCCCTAATCCGTACAAACATGTTCACAGGGCCGCCGAGGGGCTCGTCAGGCAAGGCGCGAACGAGCAGCCGGCGCAGCGTACTTGAGGTACGTGAGCAGGCAGCGCAGTGAGAAACGCAGCATGGCGAGATTGATCGGCGGTCAATGTGAGCGTGTCTATTTTTCCGGTTCCGGAATCATCTTTACCTTGGTCTTTATTTTTATGGGCCATTTGATGATTTTCCCGCCCCCGACATCCATCTCAATGGTTCCGGATATGTTTTGCGTCATCTCCGCACTCCGGGTAAAACCGGTTTCCAGGTCCAGGTGGATTGTCCCTCTCTGCCTCCCTTTCAAGGAATGCTTCATTTCCATGGCTCCGACCCGTATTGGTTCACCGTTTCCTCCCGTGATGAGCGTGCTTTCAACCCTCAAGACAGCGGTATCTTTTTCAAGCTTTTCCATCACATAAGCATTGTAGAGAGTCATGGAAAAGGCACCGGCGCCCTCACCCTTGATATTCCATCGGCCGCCCACCCCTACGGGTTCATCGGGATAGAAGGCCATCATGTTTTCCCAATTTTTTTTCAATGCCTCGTCACTGAACTGTTGAGCCAGGTTCTGTTTTATCGCATCGGTTTCAGGACCGGGGGGAAGATCGGCTTTTTCCATCGCGTTTTTCAACATTTCTTCAGCCCCCTTTATGGACAGCACTTTACCCAGCGGATTTACGCGCATCATGAAACCGTTTCCCTTGAGCGCGGCCAACATTTTTGCCGAGGGATGAATCTCGGCCGGAGGATCATCCGAATCATAAACTATGCTTACCGGACCACCTTCTTGAGTGAACTTGATCCAGTGATAACTCGCGTATATCCCGGCATTTCCGTCATCATCCACGTCTTTTACATCCAGGGTTATTCCCATTCCTATGACCTGGTCCATGGATTGTTCCATCCCCTGGATCACTTGGTGAATCTTCTGCTCGTTGATCATCCTCATCCTGATGACTTGCCCCTTTTTCAAGTTCAGGCGAAGATCTACCTTTCTCCCGTCCGGCTCAACCTCCACTCCCTCGATATCCGGAAAACCCGGAACGAATTTTTCTTCCCCGGTATCGAATCCGTCTACAAAATCCTGTTCAATTTCTCCGCGCTTGTCCGCAATCTCCTTTGGTTCTCTTTCCGCGGCGCGCTTTTCGCCCCCTTCCTTTTTTCTGCACGCAACAATTGCTGAAACGGAAAACACACAAAGCGCAATCAAAGAACAAAAAACGGATTTTTCTTTCATGCTGATGTACTCCCGGCAAGTTGTGAAAACACAACAAAGAGTGGACCCCAAAAATACCCCCGTCAATAAACAAATCAACCGCCCGACCGAATCAACTTCCAGATCTGAACCAACCCGATGGATTCAAAGCCACGGATCCCCTTCGCAACTCGAAATACACTCTGGTGCAGTCCCATCTTCTGCAT
>SLPX01000070.1 GCA_007131745.1 Myxococcales bacterium | reverse complement strand
CCGGGATCGTCACATGCACAAACAACTGCACGTACAACATGTCGGAATGTTTCTCCGGACATGACGAGGACGGAGACGGAATAGACGACAACTGCGATAATTGTCCGTCTTATTACAATCCTGATCAGGCCGATGCGAACAATGACGGAATCGGGGATGTTTGCGAGTATCCTGATGATCATTCCTTGATCTCCGAAATTGTCGTGTTTGATCCGTTTCTTGACGACGAAAGTTCCTGGAATGTTTTGTGGGGCACATGGAACTACGGAAACGATATTGTAACCGGTCATCATCAGAATACAGGCGCCAATTATCTGAGGGACATGGAGTTCGCTGATGTGCCGTACGCGGTTGAAACAACTTTTTACTACAATCATCCGATGTGGTTCGGCAACGCGTATGCAGGGGTGGTTTTCGCCAGGCGTTTAGCAACCCATTACATTTGTTCTTTTGAACGGCGGAATGAAAATTTGAACGTATGGTACTATCCCGGTGAAGGCAACCATGTACTTGTGAGAGATTCCCCTGTTTCCACGTTGGCCCAAGACTCACATTGGAGGAAGGTGCATGTTTTTTATGACGGGTCCGACCTGAGTTGCGTCTACCTTGATGAAACCGGCGCGACCGTGACCATTGTTGTACCTGAAAACGAACTCGTGGGAGGTATGGACGGCCGGGCGGGTCTGCGCATTTTCAACGAGCGGGCCGTTTTCACTTCGTTCGTTGTTTATCAATAACTTCAGATCCTTGCGGACAAAACGGGCTATCGGTGTTACAGGTAGTGAAAACCTTGGCCTGGAACGGGTCGAGAATGTGGTCAAAATTCGACGAGCGGACCGATGTTTAAGAAAGCTGTTCGTATTTGGAAATATCTTTGCATGCAGATGGGTGGCAATAAAAATGCCGAAGTTGTCGGCGTTTTTACTTGAAAAATGCCGACATGATCGGCAATATTCTACTCATGGACATTGAAAGAAAAATCAATCTTACGGAGCTTCTGGACAAAAAATCTTATTTTTTGTTCGGCCCGAGGCAGACGGGAAAGAGCTGGCTTATCCGGCGGCAACTAGCTGATTGCAAGGTTTATGATTTGCTGCGGGCAAGGGAATTCAATCGCTTGAATGCCGATCCATCATTGTTATCCGACGAAGTTTTTAAAACAGACAGAATCGTGGTCATCGATGAAATCCAGAAAATTCCTGGGTTGCTGGATGAGGTTCACTGGTTGATTGAAAACCGGGGTGTAAAGTTTCTTCTTACCGGATCCAGCGCGCGAAAACTCAAGCGGGGCAGCGCTAATTTGTTGGGTGCCAGGGCTCGCGTTCAGTCGATTCATCCTTTTGTAACAGCTGAGCTGGGTTCGGCTTTTTCACTGGAGAAAGCGCTCTCTAGCGGATTGATTCCGGGGATATATTTTTCAGATGAACCGGATCTGGATTTGGATGCCTACATAAATGTCTATTTACGAGAAGAGATTGCTGCAGAGGGACTGACAAGAAACCTTCCGGCTTTCGGGCGATTCCTGGAAGTTGCTGCATTTTGCCACGGTGAAGAGATAAACTACACCAAGGTCAGCAAGGATGCACAGGTTCCCCGAGCCACTGTTCAGGATTATTTTCAAATTCTCAAAGATACTTTGATTGGGTACGAACTGCCTTCATGGAAGAAAGGTTCGGGGAGGAAAACGGTTCAAAGAGCCAAGTTTTACTTGTTCGATTTCGGTTTGGTGAGAAAACTGCAGGGCCTCAAGGAAGTGGCTTTTCGTACACCCACCTACGGCAAAGCGTTTGAGTCGTTTATTTTCCAGGAAATCAATGCCTACTGCAGTTACAACAACATTTCCGACTTTTGTTATTGGCGGACTCATCAGCAAAACGAGGTGGATTTCATCATTGACAGCCGGGTGGCTGTTGAAGCGAAAGCGTCAACAAATATAGACCTGCGGGACTTGAAGGGTCTTATTAAGATAAAGGAAGAAGGCCGAATTCGTGATTTCTATCTTGTTTGCATGGAAGAACGTACGCGGAAGCCTGCAAGCGCTCCTTTTGTGACGATAATCAACTGGCGCGATTTCTTGTCTAGACTATGGGGCCATGAAATCATTCCTTTAAGGTAAGGATTTGAGTCCCAGAACAAGCGTGGGCATTCAAGGGATTTAAACATGAGTTCATATTTCAGCTACGATAAGCGGTTTCTTATGTGCAACTCTTGCGGCGCGGCCATGGAAGTGGCTGTGTCGGGTGGGCGGCAGACCTGCCCGAATTGTCGCCACACCGAAGATATTCCGCCGCGGCCGGCCTATGAGCCATTGGCTCAAAAAAGTTTCTCTGATATATCGGAAAGCGAGCGGCTCTCGCGTCTGCGGGCTCAGGACGGCAAGCCTTTGTTGCCTCCGAAAAGCATTGCAAGCCTTTTCGGACCAGGGGGCGTTATCCCCGAGTGGAAGATCAGCGAGGCGATAGCTGTCTTTCTCTCTGCAAGAAAGAACGTTCAGGCCACGGGTGATTTTGGTGCAGCCGAACAAGTGCGATTCTTGGAATTGACCTTGTCCAATTACTTTCATGGAAAGGGTGAAAAACTGAAACGCAGGGCGCTTGTGGAATCCGCGCTGGAGGCGCTCACTCTTCCCAGGCTGAGACAGATGATGCTTTGCACTCTGTCCAGGGCGGCCGCGGTCGAAGAAGATATCTCATCCGCTACCAGGTGGCTGGAACCCTGTGACCCTTTGTCTGATGACCTGGAAGCCGACAGCGCGTACCGGCTTGCCAAGGCGATGATAAGCACAGCGCGGCGCGACTGGTCCGGCGTTTTGGAGATTCTCGGAAACCGGCACAACGATATTCCTATCGCAGATTTCATGGACGGCGTGGCTGTTGTTTTGAGGGCAAACGCTATAGAACGCATGGGCAACATCGAGGGGGCGGTTTCCGAACTCGAAGGATACATGGGCGAAGGCAGGGCTACCGGACGGGCTTCGATCAGAAGCATCATCGAATTGATGTACCGATGGAGGGTCTGCGAACTTTCTTACGCCAAGGCGGAAGAGCGGCACACCAGAAAAGCAGCAAAACAGCTTGAATACTCGGTAATGGGAGGACACTCCACCTTGCTGTTTGGTATTGGACTTTTGCTTTTACTGGGTAGCCTGGTAGGAGTCTATTTTATTGTCACGGATTCAGGCCCGGGTGGTTTGGTCATGATGGCGATTCCGGGACTTATTTTGTTCGCCATCGGGTTTAAAGGCAGGCGAAAAGAAAAGCAAGCCGCTTTCATACGTATTCACGGCATACAGGGCACTGCCACCTTGGTTTCTGCGACACGCACAGGTCTTCGGGTCAACAATGTTCCGGAGTATGCGCTTGCCATGAGAATCATGGTCGAGGGCCGAGAGCCTTACGAGGCTGTTACAGAACTTCTTGTAAGCAATGCATCATCCGGGATTTTGACTCCCGGTTTCAGCACTCATGTGCGGGTTCATCCTGAATACCCGAAAAAATTCGTTCTTGAGGTGGATTGACAATTATTCTCGCAAAGGGTGGAAACACTGCTTATAGCCCAATTCTAACTCGGCATATTTTCTTCTTGAGCTGTTCAGCTCCTTGCTCGGTCACTCTTGTCTTCGCAATATAAAGCCATCTTAGGTTTACAAGGCCGGAAAGATGTTTCAAACCTTCATCTCCGACTTTCGTTTCAGGCAAAAAAAGCTCTCTGAGGTTTGTGAGTCCGGAAAGATGCTTAAGACCCCTATCCCCTACTTTTGTATTAGACAAATCCAGCTCTCTGAGATTTATGAGTCCGGAAAGATGCTTCATGCCTTCATCTCCTATTTGGGAATAGTTTAGAGAAAGGCTTTCAAGATTTATAAGTCCGGAAAGATGTTTCAGCCCGTCATCTCTTGTTTGTTTCGACAAACCAAGCTTTCTTAGATTTGTAAGTCCGGAAAGATATTTCAACCCTTCATTTCCCATCTTGTCCGACAAATACAGCTCTCTGAGGTTTATGAGTCCGGAAAGATGCTTCATGCCTTTATCTCCGACTTGGGAATGCATAAGATTCAGTTCTCTAAGGTTTGAGAGCTTGGAAAGATGCTTCAAACCTTCATCTCCGAATCGGTCCTGCGGAAAAATCAGCTTTCTGAGGTTTGAAAGGTCGGAAAGATGCTTCATGCCTTCATCTCCGATTTTCGTTCCATCTAAATTCAGCTCTTTGAGGTTTGAAAGGGTGGAGATATGCTTCAAACCTTCATCTTTGACTTTTGTCAAACGCAAACTCAGGACACTTAAGTTTGAAAGGCCCGAAAGATATTTCATGCCTTCATCTCCGATTTTCGTTCGATCTAAATTCAGCTCTTCGAGGTTCGAAAGCCCGGAAAGATGCTTCAGGCCTCTATCTCCTACTTGTGTTCCCTGCAGATTCAGCCTCTTAAGGTTTGAAAGGTCGGAGAGATACTTCAACCCGTCATCTTTGATTTTTGTATGCAGTAAATTAAGTGCTACAAGGTTTGAGAGTCCGGCAAGATGCTTCAGGCTTTCGTTTCCTATTTGTGTTCTCCCCAGATCCAGGGATAAGCCTTCTGTCTCTGCAGAGCATTGCTCAAGTTCTTCTATTACACCTACATAAACCGGGTTCGTCGGCGCCCAAACCACGGTTTGTATTTTTTTGCAATGCCGGCGGACCAGCGCGACCGCCTGCTTTTCACCAAGGTCGCTTAAATCAACACCTACCACTTTGCCGTCTTGTACAATTGCTCTTTCCTTATAAAAAGAGTCACTTTCTTCCACCGGACATTCGACTTCTCCTGCACCGGTTTTCTTCCTTGTTTCCTGCTCTTCATTTTCTATATCTCTTCCGGTTGTGCTTCCGGTACAATTCTCACAACCCCATCCAATCGACAGAATGAAAAAAGCGGTCAGGACAAATAGAATGTTCTTTGTGGAATTTGAAAGGAGCATCATGTTAAGAGTCCTTTTTTACCCTTAGGCGGAAAATGCTGTAAGTGAAGTTCTTTTACGAATGCTTTATAAAAACAAGGCAACCTGTCAACAGAAACCGGTTAACCGCTTAGGTCTGTTCGGTTGAATCCGACGGCAGGGATGCGCCGCATTTTCGGCAATGAAGAGCGTCGGGTTCATGGGGACTCAGATCACACGAAGGGCAGTGGAGTTCACGTTTTTTCTTGCCTAGGATGATTTGTTCGATCAGGTCTTTTATTTGCCAAGGAAGGAGGGTGATTCCGCCGAATATGATGAGCACTGTCACCCATCTTCCGTACTCGGTTTGGGGTGTGATATCTCCGTAACCTACTGTGGCCATGGTAACGATGCTGAAATAAACAGCGTCAGCGTAGGTCTTGAAGGAAGTCTCGGGATACGCCTGTTCTGCATAGTAGACAAGCCCGGCGGATACGAAAATGATGGCCGCTATGGTGAATATGATCCTGGCTATGATCACGTTTTTCAGAGTTGTTTGTCCGAAGAAAAAATGTGGTCCCCGCAGGAAACGTACGAGTCGTAGTATTCTGAGCAAGCGGAATACGCGCAGGAGTTGGAGGTATGTGCCGGGTATGAACAAGGGGATGACAGCGATGAGATCGATGATGGAATATGGTTCGGTCAAATGGCGGATTTTTCTTTCAGCAACCCACAGCCTGAGAATGTATTCCACCAGGAAGATCGAAGTTATCGCTACTTCCAGGTAGCGAAGCAGGCTGACCGCTGATGGGTCGTCGGTATACGCGCGCACTACGGGGATCGAACTCACAACGAGTATCAATGTGAAGATGATTCCCTCGACAACTCGGCCCCGGCCCACGGGCGGGTAGGAAAACCAGATGGTTATTTCGTCTTTTGTTTTTTTCAGCATCATGAGCGAAATCCGTTTCAGGGGACGAGGATAGAAAAATGAGGGAGAAATAACAACTCAAGATAATGGAGGGGGAGGAAAGGGTGCATTGGAACCTACATAGTGCTTGACCGGCAGCAACGGAAACGGCATTAAGAAAAAAGACTGTAAAACCCATTCAGGAGATTGATGATGTCGAAAATGAAGTTGAGGCTTGCCGGAGCGAAGCTCCGTATGGTCGCAAAACTGGTTGAATCCGGGGTTTCGGGGGAGCTTGTCCGCAGCCAGGTGATGCGGCAACTCGGGGTGAATCGAGTAAGGGAAACGACGATTCAGGGCGATGAGCATCCGTTTGCGCTTCCCGTGCGGGTCGAGTCTGTTTCTATGGCTGAATCAGGAGTCGGGGAAAGCGGGAAACGCACTAAAAAGAGTACGAAGCAGAGTACAAAGAAGAGTAAAAAGAAGAGCACCAAAAAGAGTGCGAAGAAGAGCACGAAGAAAGGCGCAAAGAAGAGCGCTTCAACCGACGGAAAGGCGGGCCGGAATGAATAAATCCACCAGGAACGAAAAAGGGGGCGGAAGCTTCAAGTTTGTTTCGGCTTCACGTTTGCGAAGTGCATACGAAAGCGGGGAAACCGATCCGGTCAGGGTGGCTGAAACGGTGTTGAACGGGGTGACGGCTTGGGATTCGGAAGAGTATCCGATGAGGGCGTTTATAGCGCAGCGAGCCGATGATGTTTTGGAAGCAGCGCGGGAGTCGAAGAAAAGGTATGAAAAGAAGGCTACTTTGGGGCGGTTGGACGGCATTCCGGTGGCTGTGAAGGACGAGTTTTATCAGCGAGGCTATCCGATCACGGTCGGGACGAGTTTCCTGGGTGGGAGTCCGGTGACGTATGATGCTACCCCGGTGGCAAAGCTTCGCAGTGCGGGCGCGGTGTTGCTGGGTAAAACGAACATGCATGAAGTCGGTATAGGGGTAACGGGGATAAACCCGCATCACGGGCCGGCAAGGAACCCGTATGACAAGAAGAGAATAACGGGAGGGTCTTCCAGCGGCTCGGCCGCGGCCGTGGCAGCCGGGTTTTGCCCGATTGCGCTGGGCGCGGACGGGGGAGGTTCGGTGAGGATACCTGCCGCCTTGTGCGGAGTGGTGGGGCTGAAGCCGACATACGGGCGGGTCTCGGAATACGGACTTTACCCTTTGTGCTGGAGTGTGGGGCACGTGGGGCCTCTGGCCGCGTCCGTGGAGGATGCAGCGTTGGCTCTTGAATTCATTGGAGGAGTGGATGAAAAGGATCACACAACCAGGTTTCAGCCTAAATTGAAGATGGATTATCCGTTGGGGGTTTCCTTGAGCAAGCTCCGGTTGGGTATATGCAAGGATTTCTTCGATGGGGCCGACGAGGAAGTAAAGAGGGTTTGCATGGGTGTCGTGCGGAAGCTGGAAGAGGGTGGGGCGGTGGTGGTGGATGTGGACATACCACACCTGGACCTGGTACGCCCCGTGCAATACGTTACAATCGGCGTGGAAATGGCCGCGGCTCTTTATGAACTCCGACGGGATCACAAGACGGATTTCGGCGCGGATACAAGGGTGTTTCTGGCAACCGCATCCTCGGTACCTGCTGTGGATTATGTGAGGGCGCAAAGGCTCAGAACAAGAATATCGCGTGCTTTCAATTCGGCCCTGGCGGATATAGACGTGTTGGTTTCTCCCATGACGTCTCGAGCCGCTGTTCCCATTCGTCCCGATGCTTTGAGCGATGGTGAGAGCGACCAGGAAGTGCTCGAAGCAATGACAGCGTTCTCTTTCGCTGCGAATATTACCGGGCTTCCTGCCCTGACCGTGCCGGCCGGCTATGATGGATCAGGAATGCCGGTGGGTGTGCAATTGACTGGAAAGACGTGGAGCGAACCGACCTTGCTTGGGGTGGGCGCGGAAGTTGAGCGGCTGGTGGACCTGAAACGTCCTGAGAGGCACCTTGAATTACTGGCCGAGAGCGGAAAAGGCTGACGGACTGGAGCCGGAACGACGCAGGGGATAACTAAGGCCCTGTGAACATGTTTGTCCGGAACTCAATGAGATCCTGCTTAGACGTTCCGTTTTTCAGTCCGGCGCTGATGCGCTTGATTCGAGCAAATGCTTGAGGTTTGTCAGGCGGAAGTGGTCGTCGCCTGAAAAAATGAGCGACAACAATCCTTCGGTATGCATGAAGTCCCATGCAAGATCATGCGAAAAAACGCGATCGCCGGATCTCCATTGCAAAATATTCCTGGATTCTTCAGAGCCGTCGACATAACCGTCGTCGGTGTAGATGAGCCATTTGCCCGGGCGGATGTATATGACTGATGCAAGAGGTGTTTTGCGGTTCAGATCGCGGATCCGGACCGTGCCGTCCCTGCTTCCGGATATGAGCAGACGCCCGTCTTTTGTAATCGAAAGAGAGTTTACGCCGCCCCTGTGCTCGTGGCGGGTTTCCAGGAGAATGCTTCTGGTCGTGTCCCATTCCTGTATAGAGCCGTTTTCCAGGCCGCAATACAATCTCTTGCCGTCATGTCCGTATACGATGCTCAAGCAGGAGTAGCCTGATTGGGCATTGTCCAGGATTTGGGGAGCCGCTGAACCTTTCATGTCCCAGATTCGGATGGTTCGGTCATAAGATGCGGAAGCCAGCTTGTTTCCGTCCGGACTGAATATCAGGGACGTGACAGAGTCCTTGTGGTCGGCCAGGTCGAGCGTTTGTTTCCCTGTTTCGATGTCCCAGACCATTATTGAAGCGTGCCGTGTTCCGGACACAGCGGAGGCAAGAGTCCGGGAGTCGGGAGAAAACGATACCGCCTGCATTATAAAAAAATCATCCGCGCCCGTGGGTAGGGAGGCCAGGAGTTCGCCCTTTTCAGGATTCCAAAGTTGTATCGCGGCCAGGCTTCCGGTAGCCAAAAGTCTGCCGTCGGGCGACATAGCCAACCGCCTGCTTCTGGCCGGGTCATCGGGTAGTCGACGGACGACTTCTCCTGTTCTTGTATCTTGTGCGATGAGGCCGCCGGATGCATCCAGGCTGTAGAGCGTTTTTTCATCAGCGGAAAACGCAAGGGATATATCGGCCGACTGGGGACATTCCCCGGGTTTGACACGGTCAACGGTTTGGAACGCAGGTTTGCCGTTTTCAAGGTTCCAAAGGATGACGCCTGTCCGGCCGCAGCCAATAGCAAGAAATTTTCCTCTCGGCCCCAGAGCGGTGGTCCGGACCGGATTTCTCGCATGTCCCAATGTGCGCCTTATATGTGCGGATGGGATTGCCAGCAGATCAACGGTGCCGTCTTTGCGCGCTGAGGCGAGCGTCCTCCCGTCGCTTGTAATGGATACGTTTCCAGGAGTTTGTTTCGGGTCGCCCAGAGAGAGAAGCAGCCCCCCTGTAGAAGCGTTCCATATTTTGATGTTGTCATTCGGAGCGGATGTGACCGCGAGCTTACCGTTGAATCCGAAGGCAACGGATGTCACCGGGCCTGTGTGTGGTCCGAAAACTCTGACCTGCTCTCCGGTCGAGATTTTCCACATGCGCGCCGAATTGTCCGAACCTCCTGAAAGCAGTTTCCGGCCGTCCGGGCTGAATGCAAGCGCGTGAATTCTAGTCGGAAAATACTCTCCATAACGTTTTTGGATGGATTTTTCTTCTATGTTCCAAAGAGTCACCGACTCGGTTGTGCCTGCAGCCACCAGCTTGCCTTCAGGATGAAAAACCACCGATAATGCACCATCGGGAGGCCACCGCTCGCTTAATTCACCCATCTTTTTGTTTGTCCACAGGTCCCACAATATTATGCGTCCATCGGACGTTGAACCTGCCAGCCGATCGCCGAGCGGGCCGAAAGCCAGGCTGGAAACGGTTGCCCCTTTGGATTGCAATTCGGCTAGAAGACCTCCTCCGGGAACCCGGTGGATCTTGACCCCTCCATGACGGTCGGATGTTGCAAGGACATTTCCCGGCGGCGAAAAAGAAACGTGCTGGACACCTCCTTGATGACCGGTCAATTTCGCTGTCATTGTTCCGGTGTATGTATCCCATATTCGAACGTTCCCGTCAGCGCCTCCCGATGCAATGTAACGTCCATCCCTGGTTGTTGAAACGGCCGTGACCGCGCCGTCATGTCCCAAAACCGTTTCTATCACCGGTGTCGCCGTTTGCGCAGCCAGAAAGAAAGCCCTTGAAAAGAATCGGCGCGCCTTTACGTGGTTCTTCGTCATCCGGTGAGTTCGACCGATTTTGTGTAAAGCTTCTGTCGAGTATCTCTTTGCAAGACTTTTGTGAAAAAATTTCAACGCTTCTTGGGCTTTATGGTTTGAGAGTAGATTCAATCCCTCGTTTAAATAAATCTGGGCTCGAGTTGAACCGGATTTTTTCACCGAAACATTCTGAAGAGTTTTTATCGTCTGAAGCTTTTCGATTCTGCTGCTGATCTCTGGTGAATGGTTTCGTTCATCATCGTCCTTCCGGTCCATCATTTCTTTTAGAATCGACTCAGCGTTTTCCCACAATCCGGCTTCGAGGGTCGCGTCCAGGAGAGCAAGCTCTCTGTCTCTTGTCCGGGCGAGAGCGGCAGCGGCTTTCCTCGCGATTATCTCGTGATACAGATTTCCCTGTTTGCCCGATACATCCCCCCAATCATCCAGGAGACCTGCCAGTTTTTCAACCCGCCCATGTCTCGGGCACAAAAGCTCCGCCCTGGCAAGAAGATCCACCGATTTCGCCCAGAAACCTTTTTCTTGCAGGGTATCTGCTTGTTTTTCATAAATCTCCGCGGTCACGCATGGAGATCCCGGTTGATGCATAACCGCGCTCGGTCGGGATTGATGGTTGACCCCGGTTTTGCACGACCCGTTCCAGAACAAAACGACGATCGCCTGGAATATTATGCAATTCTGCAGTGAAAGGTATTTCATGGAAGATCATTCACGGCATGACGATCACGTAAAGTTTGGGTGAAACGTAAAAGGCCGCGGTTATGTTTGCACCACCGGGAGCCCCCGATGCACCGAACGGAGGGAAATCCCCAAGAGGCATCATTTGGTAGAAATCGCCGCAATGTCCCGCGTCATACATGTGAATACTGCCTGCGTTTGTGATTCCTCCGGCGTATGGCCCCATTGTCGTTCCCGCGGCTCCACATATCTGGCTTGGGTCGCCGTCCGCCCATCCCTGGTTGTTTTCCAGGGCGACCCAGATGGCTTTCAGGTTTTGAGGTTGCGGTGGATAGTCTCCTTCATCAGTCCAATCGATTAATTGAGGGTTATCTTCATTTGGAGTGACCGCGCCGGTTG
>SLPX01000022.1 GCA_007131745.1 Myxococcales bacterium | reverse complement strand
GACGTCCGGCGTTTCCGAAGCCTGCAAAAACACGGCCTCGCCATCGTTACACTCGGCGATTTGTCCGCTGCCGCAAATAACAGGCTCGCTCGATCATTCGCCGTCATTAGAGCGAGCGGTAAAAAAAGGCAGATGGACAATAAGCCGACATCTGAGTTGCGCTTCCGGGTGCAGGAGGGGTTGGAATGGACGAAGGATGAAGGGACTCGGACGATGCACTCAATAGATGTTGACAACAAGCGCTGTTCATATAGTAGCGTTTAGCCTTGAGATGAAATAACTATTTCTCCAAATGGTGTTCTGTACACGGATATGAACAAAACATGACCCTGAAAAAAAAAGATTCGGAATCCGCCTCACAGGCTGGTTTCCTCAGGGTGATTCCACTGGGAGGGTGCGGAGAGTTCGGTCTTCATTGCACCTGTTTTGAAACCGAAGAAGATCTTGTTGTCGTAGATTGCGGATTGATGTTTCCCGAGCATGACATGCCCGGGGTGGACGTCATATTTCCCGACCTGACCTACCTGGCGCTCAACAGGGACAAGATTCGGGGTTATCTACTGACTCACGGACACGACGATCACATAGGCGCCCTGCCCTATGCTCTGGAAACAGCTCCTGCCCCCGTGTACGGTACGGTGTTCACCCTCGGAATGCTCCGCCACCGCCTGGAAGAACACATGGTTCCGGTGGAAGCGGAAGAGCGAACGATTCAGCCGGGGAATCGGCTGAAACTCGGCAGCACTTTCACTGTGGAACCGATAACAGTTGCACATTCCATTCCTGGATGTACAGCCTATGCTTTGGAAACGGCGGCCGGCAGAGTTGTCGTAACCGGCGACTACAAGATGGATGCCACGAACATCGGGGCCGACACATCTACCGACAAGAAACGACTTGCGGAATTAGGCGATAGCGGAGTCGAGCTTCTACTTGGAGATTCCACCAATGCGCTTCTTCCCGGCAGTGCGGAAACCGAAGACGACCTTGCAGATTCTTTGAGGCAAATCTTCGCCACATCCCCGGGAAGAATATTCGTGTCCCTGTTCTCATCACACGTGCCGCGCATACAAACCATCTGCAATCTTTGCAGCAGGTTCAATCGAAAAATCTCGTTTGACGGGCGAAGTCTGCAAAACGTCGTCCGACTTGCCAAGAATCTCGGCATTCTGAAAATCCCTGACCACCTGGTTGTTCCCACACATAAAACAATGAGAGTTCAGCGCAGAAACTCGACGGTGCTTCTTACGGGTTCACAAGGAGAACCCCGATCCGCACTTTCGAGACTTGCCGTGCAAAACCACGGCTGCCTCGGCTTGGAACCCGGAGACACGGTTATTCTCTCGGCCAGGGTTCTTCCCGGAAGAGAACGTCAGGTAGATCGACTTGTAGACAGACTGTACAGGCTTGGCGCCGTGGTTTCAGACAACCGGTTCGGAAACAAGATCCATGTTTCGGGACACGCTCAAAGAGAGGACATCTCCAAGATGCTCCAACTCCTGAAACCACGCAATGTTCTGCCGATTCACGGACGGTTCAGGATGCAAATGGAACACGCCGAAATTGCAAGAAGGTGGGGAACCGATCGCGTGATAATCCCGGATAACGGCTCAGTCATCATCCTGGAAAATTCAACCATCCGGGTCGAAGGCAGCGTTCCCGTCGGCCAGGTCCTCGTGGACGGCAATTCCGTCGGGGATGTTGAAATCCCTGTTTTGAGGGCTCGAAGAGCGCTCGCTCACATGGGCATGGTCGTGGCCGTTGCCCTACTGGACATTGAAAAAAAGGAATTGGCGCGCCCCCTTGAACTTATCAGCAGAGGTTTTATCACCGAATGCAACCGTGAAACCCTTCTTGAAGCGGTGCGGCAAGCTGTTGAACAGGATATCCGCCGCCTTCCGCCGAATGTAAGAAGTGATTCGGCCGAGGTGACCGAAACCATACGCATAAGCATCAGGCATTTTCTTAGAAAAGAGATGAACCGGGCACCGGTCGTGATACCGCTGGTCATTGAAACCTGAACCCGTTTTTCGCAATCAAGCCTTTTTCAACAAAATCCTGAACGAAGCGCCCTTTCCTTCATCTCCCCCGGCACTTGCAAGTTCCAGCGATCCTCCCATTGTTTCCATCAAAGAACCACTGATCGCCAATCCAAGGCCCGTGCCTTCTCCCACATCCTTCGTCGTAAAGAAAGGATCAAATATCTTCCCCCGAATGTCTTCCGAAACCCCCGTCCCCGTATCTGAAACCAGAATCTCCACCTGGCCGGCTTTATCATCGCCTTCACTGGATCCCCTATCTTCACCAGACTCAGGACCTCTTTCTACCACAACCCTCCCTTCCACAGTTATTTGGCCTTTTCCCCCTATGGCGTCCGCCGCGTTCAGAAAAAGGTTCACCATCACCCCCTCCAAAGCGCTCTCAGACACCATGACGTCGGGCAAATTATGGGGCAATTGAATCCGTATATCCAATCCCTTGAATCTTTTTTGGTGGGCCACAAGCCTGGCGGCCCGACAAATCAGCTCCTTCGGGTTACGCGGTTGAATAGGGCTCCGGTCCCTTCGCGAATAATCAAGCAATCCCCTTATGGTAGAATCCACGCGCTTGAGTTCCCTTTCCATCAGGGACAAGAATTCCTTTCTTTCTTCTTCGCTCAAAGCGTCGTCCTGCAACATATCCGCGTATCCCACGACCGCGGTAAGAGGATTACCCACTTCATGCGCCACGCCTGCGGCAAGCCTGCCCACTGACGCAAACTTCTCAGCTTTCATAAGCTGTTTCCAGGATTCATCCAGTTCCTCTTGCTTGCTTTTCAACTGAACTATCTGGGACTCCATTGTCTTCTTGTTTTCGCGCAGCCTGGCGGTCATCTCGTTAAACGCCTTCCCAAGGCGGCCGATTTCCCCGGTGCCGCCCTCTACCACATCCACATCCAGTTCCCCCCCTGCTACGCGTCTGGCCGCTTTTTCAAGTCGCCTGATGGGGTTTATGATTGAACGAGTCAAAAACACCCCTGCCAACAACAACAACAGCACACCGTTTATTACGGCCAGCAACCACACCGCGGTCCTGGCTCTATTCATCAGTGTTTCAACTGCCGCATCCGCGCTGAACACGAACCGCATGACCACCCAGTTTCGACCGCCACGAATTCTCCGGTAGAACACAAAGTCGACACCCGGTCCCCTCGGATGTCCATCATCTCGGGACATTCTCTTCATCGGAACCTCAGGCACCCTCTCCACCAACCTGAAAAATGGGTCATCACCCGGTCCGGGCGTCTCCCGTATATCTCCGAACCTCAAAACCGTTCCCCTTGAGTCTTTGACTGCAAGCTCCACAAAACCTCCTTGAAGACTCAGGTTGGAAAAAGACCGTTCGACAGCACCCCTAAGCGCAGAATCCAAAAGATTGTATTCCCCTTCTTTCAATGTGGCGCTCAGCACATGTGAAGCTCCATCGGCCAAGAGGGCGGCATGCAAATCCTGTTCAACACGAAGAGATCTCTCGACGGCCCAAAGAGCAACAAAGCCCACTGAACCCACAAGCGCCAGTGCAACCAAGGCCAACCCGAACAGCAGCCTGGCTCTCAACCCGAAGAAGCCGTCACTGTAGAAACCCGGTTTTTCGGATTTATTCCTGCCGGGTGATTCTTCCAAGGTCTCAGCGTCAATGGATGTTTTTGTCATGTGTTATCCAACAGCAAACCACGCAGGTTCATATTTGCCTACAGGATCCGATTGTCTCCACAGATATATCCGATTACAGAAAAAAAGACAGTTTATCGGTGTTTGGTTTCTTTGCTCTTGAAAAAATGCCTTTTATGAAATAATCACCCATTTGTAATCATTTTGGTTTTTGCCAGGGCGCATGTGGGAACGGGACACATAAGTTGAATCGGATTTGTCGTTTCCGGTATTACCCACTTCCAAGTGCAACCGGATTTCGATCGTCAAGAAAGAAAGTGAAAATGAAACTCAATTCACCACCCCCTAAAAAAAGCTCTCAGAAAAAGAGAATCTACTCAATACTATCGATGATTGCGGCTCTTGCATGTTCCGCGGCCATGGCAGGATGCGTCAACATCGAATTGGATCCCGAGGTGGACTACATAATTATGGAATTCGACACGGAAACCGCCAGGATCCCGGAACCGAACGCCATCATGATCAACCAGGAAACCGGGCTGATCGATTTTTCTGCGTTCGGCCTTGTATTGCCGGAAGATTGCGTGGACGCCGGCAGCCTGGGGATTTCCCGTGCGCAGTGTGAATTCTATCAGTTCTTGGAAGGTCTGGACGGATTTCCCACGCTTACACCGGCCAAAACACCGGCTTCGGGCGTTCTGGAAATGGATACCGTATCCATCCCGTCATCGATTTTCATTTTAGAAGACACCCCGCGTCCGGTTGGGGCGAGCGAAGTCGTAGTCGAATTCGATACAGACGACAACTATCTTTCCATTTCTCCCATCAAAGGCTGGAACGTCGGTAAGCAGTATATCATTGCAGCGAGAGGGTATGACGAAGGCATAAAGGGAGCAGCCGGCGAACGAGTGATTAGCAGCCAGGTGTATTTTCTTCTGAAACAGGAAGAATCCCTGATGTGCGGCGCTGAAATCCCGTCAGAGATTCCGGATGACTGCAAATATTTGCAGCTGCTGCTGTCGTCCGGTGAAGAGGCTGAAGTACGGGAACAACTCGCCGCCCTCGAAAGAATGCGCCTCGGTTATGTAGAACGCGACGTATGGGACATATTGAATTTGTTCGGGAACATGAGCAAAGAGAACGTTGCAATCGTATGGGGTTTTCCGATCCACACGGCATCAGTGGCCGAGTTGAATCCCGGGCTTGGCATGATTCCGGAAATCGAATCTTCGAATCGAATCGTGATTCCGGTAAAGGGATCAGTGGACAATGCAACCGTGCGGGGATTTCATCCCGTGGCAAACGTCAACGGTGGGGTTTACCTGATCGATCTAACCGAGTTGATGGCGGAAAACGAACTAGCTGCATTTCCGATCATGAATGCGTTCTACGACGATAGTGCGGGCGGCATCGCCATTGAAACAGACGCTCCCCTGACGGGCGGACACATGTACCTGACGATTCTTTCAACAAGGCTCAGGAATGCCGACGGCAAACCTTTTGCAGCCTCACCGGTATCGGTTTTTCTGCGCAGTCGCGGAGAACTCGTAGACGGAGAGGGAAATAGCCTTGTATCGGAATTGGCGGACGACGAGGCTGTAATGCTCGAGGAGGGAAGATCGCTGCTCCAGGAACTCCTGGACAACGAAGATTTCCAGGACGCCACAAGGCTCACCCAACGTGAAAGCATTGTGTATATTTTTCCTTTCACGTTCCCGGATTCATAGAGATCTCAACCTGGATTTAAGTGAAGGGGCTTCGCTCTAACAGCGTAAAACACCCCGAACAGAGGAAAGACAAAAATGACAAAAATGAAAAACATTGCCGTTTTTATCACTGCACTGGCAATCTGTTCATTTTCCCTCATGGACGATTCAAAAGCCGCCGGGTTTCTCGTATATGACATATCCGCTGAAGCTCTTGCAAAGGGAGGCGCGGTATCTGCAGCTATAGAAAGTCCGCCGGCCATCTGGTTCAACCCTTCAGCCATGTCATTCATACCGGGTTACCAGTTTTCCGCGGGCACTGTCGTCGTATCGTCGAGCAACGAGTTTACACCCAAAGACGGCGGTGATCCCGCCTCATCGATAACTTCGCCGATCGTTATCCCCCACGGGTACGCCACTTTTGAGATCCTGGATTGGATGCACGCGGGCATAGGGTTGGTCAGCCCTTTCGGGCTCGGCATCACCTGGCCGGAAGACTGGATCGGACGAGATAGCTCCATCTATTCTTCTCTCAGAACCATGATTGTGAATCCGGCCCTCTCGTTCAAGGTATGGAAGAACGTAAGCGTTGCAGCGGGGTTCAGCCTCATTTACGGCGCTGTGGACATAAAAAACGGTATTCCGGAACCCATCGGCGGCACGGTTCGAGTCGGCGGCACCACCTGGGCTTTCGGAGGAAATGCAGCAGTCACATGGCGGATATTTCCGGACCTGTTACATGCAGCTTTCGCATATCGAAGCCGCGCCACGCTGAACTTCGACGGGAAAGCGGACTTTGAACCGGGCGCTGAAGAATTCGCTCCTATACTCCGTGACCAGGAAGGGAAGGCATCAATAAACCTACCGGATGTTTTTACTTTCGGCCTCATGTACAGGCCCATAAAACCCCTCGCTGTTACATTTGATGTCAACCTGACGATGTGGAGCGTTTTTGACAAGCTGGCGCTGGAATTCGAACATGAAGAAACTCCCGACACAATCCTGCATCGAAATTGGAAAAACTCGTTCACCGTCCGCCTTGGTTTTGACTACACGTTGCCGATAGACCCTCGATATGGAAAATTCCAAGCCCGCATGGGTTTCATATTCGATGAAAACCCGTCCCCCAAAGAAACTCTGGCGCCTTCTTTGCCGGACGCCACCAGGCTCGACCTGGGCTTGGGCGCGGGTTATTCCTACAAATGGCTCTCAGTCGACGTGGGCTACCTGCTCGTCTACTTCCTCCCGTCCGAATCCACCACCGGCCAAGAAGGCCCGGAGGGTACATACAGGTCGATGGCTCATCTGATGGGACTAACCCTTACCGGCCGTTTCGGAACAACAAGAACGCCTGTTTCCGAAGAATATCATATTCCGGTAATACCGGAAGCCGAACCAGAACCAAAACCTGAGATTGCTCCCGAACCGGAACACGAGCCTGGAGAAAAACCTTTGTCTGATACCGACGATACGGTTCCCCCGCAAATGGAAGACACCGAGGAAACCGAAGACTCGGATGACATGGATGAAGGCTACGATTCGGACGACACCGAAAGCCATCTCGAAGGCAATGAAGATCACGACGGAGACGTTTACGAATCCGACGAGGATTACGACTGATTACCTATCCCCACTCCGACCCCCCCCACATACAGAAATTACAACCGTAGAACTGCTTCAACTTTCGGCCTCGGCACTCACCCCACGATCCGGGATCGAGCGAGCCTGTATTTTACGGCAGCGGACAAACCGCCGAGCGCCTTGTTAGAACCTCCCTGGCGGGAGTTTCATCTGCGGCTCGTCCGAGTTGCTTCATCCTTCACCCATTCCTGCCCACCCCCTGCACCCGGAAGCGCAACTCAGATGTCGGCTTATTGTCCATCTGCCTTTTTTTGCGGCTCGCTCGATCTTTCGATGAACCATGCATGGAACAACAAATCGAAAAAAAAACGCCCCTCCTCCTGAAGGAAGAGGGGCGTCTTCGCAGCGTTTCAAATGATCCGCTTAAACGGACAGCGTCGAACTCTACAGCTTCAGATTCTTGTAGCCGTCCACGAGTGTCGTCACTACCCCGGGATCCGCGAGCGTGGTGACATCACCCAACTCATCGTGCTTGCCCTGAGCAATCTTTTTCAGGATCCGTCGCATAATCTTTCCGGAACGGGTCTTGGGCAGAGCGTCCGCCCACAGGATCTGATCCGGAGTGGCGATGGGCCCGATTTCCTTGCGCACATGGTTGCGAAGCTCTTTCAAGAGTTCATCGGTCTTCTCGATCCCCGCATTGAGTGTTACATAAGCAAAGATGCCCTGTCCCTTGATCTCGTGCGGGAAACCAACCACCGCTGCTTCAGCGACCGATGCGTGGCTCACGAGCGCGCTTTCCACCTCGGCCGTACCCATGCGGTGACCGGAAACATTGATCACGTCATCAACGCGGCCGGTGATCCAGTAATACCCGTCTTCATCGCGCTTGGATCCGTCGCCGGTGAAGTATTTTCCGGGGAACTGCACGAAATAGGTTTCCTTGAACCGTTTGTGATCTCCGTACACTGTTCTCATCATGCCGGGCCAGGGAAACTTGATACAGAGATTGCCGGCGCAGGGGCCTTCGAGTTCCTTGCCTTCATCGTCGACTATAGTGGGCTGTACGCCGAAGAAGGGTTTCGTCGCGGATCCGGGTTTGATATCGGTCGCGCCGGGAAGCGGTGTGATGAGGATTCCGCCTGTCTCGGTCTGCCACCATGTGTCCACTATTGGGCATCGCCCTCCGCCCACGACATTGTAGTACCACATCCAGGCTTCGGGGTTGATCGGCTCGCCCACGGTCCCAAGCACCCTCAGAGAAGAGAGATCGTGCTTCTTCACAGGAGCATCTCCATCCCTGGCAATCGCCCTGATTGCGGTGGGAGCGGTGTAGAAAAGGTTGACCTTGTGCCTTTCGCAGATATCCCAGAAACGATCGTTTTCCGGATAAGTGGGAATGCCTTCAAACATCATGGAAGTCGCAGCGTTGGCCAGCGGACCGTAAATGATATAGCTGTGACCGGTCACCCATCCGATGTCCGCGGTGCACCAGTAAATGTCTTCGGGCTTGTAATCGAAGATGTACTTGTGAGTCATGGATGTATAAACCATGTACCCGCCCGTGGTGTGCAAAACACCCTTGGGTTTCCCGGTGGATCCCGAGGTGTAAAGGATGAACAACGGATCTTCAGCGTCCATCTCCTCGCAGGGGCAATCATCCGAAGCTTTTTCCATGAGGTCGTGGTACCAGTGATCCCGGCCGTCCTTCCAGTCAACGTCGATCCCGGTTCTCTTCACCACGACAACGTGCTCGATGCAATCACACTGATCGACGGCTTCGTCGCCGGCTGACTTCAGGGGCACAGGTTTCTTGCCGCGCATGGTTCCGTCGCAGGTCAGAAGAACCTTGCAATCGGAATCCAGGATCCTGTCACGCAGGGAATCCGGGCTGAAACCACCGAAAACGATTGAATGAATCGCTCCGATGCGCGCGCATGCGAGCATGGTAATGGCCAACTCGGGAATCATGGGCATGTAAATCGAAACCCGATCGCCCTTTTTTACGCCCAGATCCTTGAGCACGTTTCCGAAACGGCTGACTTGCGCATGAAGTTCTTTAAAGGTGTATTTCTTTATCTCGTCGGGCTCATTGCCTTCCCAGATAATAGCGGTCTTGTTCTCGTTTTCGGTGCCGATATGCCTGTCAAGACAATTATGACAAGCATTCAGCTTTGCTCCCTTGAACCATTCGATCTTGGGTTCATCAAAATTCCACTCGAGAACCTTGTCCCATTTTTTGAACCATGTGACGAACTCTTCCGCCTGCTCGGCCCAAAATTTCTCAGGATCCTCCACCGAGCGTTTGTACAATTCCTCGTACTTTTCTTTGTTGATATAAGCCGACTTCTTGAGTTCCTCCGGAACTTCAAAAACGCGACCGTCGAGAGTGGTCTCCGCTGCCATGTTCGCAAC
Source organism: Myxococcales bacterium (assembly GCA_007131745.1). The sequence continues at coordinate 1,830 of SLPX01000022.1, read as the reverse complement.
TCCTTTCCTTTTTTGAAATATCAAAACCATCCCGCCTTGCACCCAAGGCGGTTGTACTGACAAAACGTTTTCAAACAGCGACGTTGCCCATTCTCTTTTCCAACCGACCCTGATCCGTTTCCTGTTGTAATTACACAAGAAACAGGGATCGGTGTCCCTCCGGTCCCTCCAGTCCCTTCCGAAAGAAGGGGTGAAAACCAAAAGACAACTTCGCGACGGAGGTTGCATAGCAAACCCCGGGTTTGGGATCAATAAAAAAAACAAAGGGAGATCTTCCTGTGCCCAACACCCTATTTTCTGCCCCTTTTCCACTTGTAACTACAACGGGAACCTAATATATCTTACCCATGTACATATGTTCGCCCACCATACATGCAATCCCAAAAGGCTAACTGATTGAAGGTCATGATTTACGCACATAAAAAAAAGCCGATAAGACACTCAAAAGAGTTTCAGGATTGTAATGGCTCGGTTTATTTAACGCTGTAACGTTTTCGCCCTTTGATTTAAGGAGCATTACTTGGATCACACTTTCCCTAACGGCATTCGATTGATCGTATCCGAATCTCACTCAGCCCCGGTAGCAGCGGTACAAGTATGGGTGAGATTCGGTTCCGCCGACGAACCCGACGGTTTTGCAGGGGTTGCTCACCTGATGGAACACATGGTCTTCAAGGGTGATGGTGATCCCGGAAACATGGCCCGGCGAATCGAAGCCGCGGGCGGCGATATAAACGCTTGGACCTCATTTGACGAAACAGTTTATCATCTTGCCGTTCCAAGAGAAGAACTCGCCACCTCCATCGACGTGGTTTTGGAAGCCGTAAAGAACCCTGTTTTCCTCGAAACCGACCTGCATTCAGAGAAAAAGGTCATTCTGGAAGAAATCAGCCAGGGGAAAGATGACCCGGGTCACATGTGCATAGAAAACATATTCAAACAGGCTTTCAGGAAACACCCATACGGAAGACCCATAATCGGATTCCGCAAAACCCTGCGCGAAATAACTTGCAGAGATCTCAAGAGGCTTCACAAGCGTTTCTATGCAACTGGAAATATTACGATTGTCATCGCCGGAGATGTTAATCCGCGCAAATGCCGCACACTGGTGGAAAAGAAAATATCGGGGTTTGCCCCAAAAAAATGCAAACCTCGCGAAATAGAGGTTCCCGAACAGAAAGGAATCAGGTTTTCGCTGGCAAAAGCGCCGGACGTGAACGAAGTCCATGTGGCTATTGGATTCCACATACCTGGAATCAGCCACGCAGATTCTCCGGCAATGGATCTCCTAGCCGTCATCCTCGGTCATGGAGAAAGCTCCCGTCTTCATTCAAAGCTGAAAAAAAATGATCAGCTCGTGACCGATGTGTTCGCCCATGCGTACACGTTGAAAAATTCCGGACTCTTCACGCTGGCGGCAGGAATCCCACAGGATCGTTTCCCCCAGGCGGTGGCCGCGCTGCTGAATGAGTTGTTCTCTGTCTCGAAACTGGAAGTTACGGATGACGAGCTCAAGAAAGCGGTCGGGATGGTTATGAGTGAGAAGGTTTACGCAAGTGAAACAGCGCAGGGGTTGGCAAGAAAAACAGGGTATTACAGCGTAACAACCGGCGATCCGGAATTCGAAGACAAGTACCTGTCACGGATCAGAATGCTCAACAAGGGAGATCTGCGCAAAGCAGCCCGGAAATATCTTGAACCCGAAAAACTGACTGTGAGCATCGTGATACCGGAAAAACCCTCACGGGGGTCTCCAGAGATACTCTCCGCTCCTCATGGCAAAATCCGAACCTGGATTAAAGCAATGGCGACAAAAAGCGCCAAGAGTTC
>SLPX01000340.1 GCA_007131745.1 Myxococcales bacterium | reverse complement strand
CGTCGGCGACTCGGCCAAATCCCTTCAGCCCTTCGGGCAGCGGTCTTCTGACGCCGGCTCTTTCCGAACCTGCTTCAACTTTCGGCCTCGGCGTACAAAGCGCTGCTTCGGTGAACGAAAAAGCTATTTGTGCCTTTGGCGGCCATTCTTCACTTTTCCGGTTTTGTAACTATCCGGTTTTATTCGCTTCTGCTTCGGGCTAAAAGATCCGCACTCCCCCAAAACCACGTGTGCCGAAATATCCACATGTATAACATCGATGCCGATTCATTCGGTTGGAGTCAAAATCAAACGCACCGTGCAGCAATCTTGCAAGAGCTGCACACTTTGGTATAGGGTTAACCCTTGCAAACCATGGAGGTGCAGAAGTGTCTTGTAAAACTTTCCGGTGCGTCCTCACGGGAATGCTTTGTTTTCTGGTTTTTTCCGGGTGCAGGGACACCGCGTGCAAGAAACTGATAGCCGTCTCCGAAACATGTTACGACCGCTATTGTGTATCCGGTGGCGCGGGAACCGCCATGTGCGCCTGCTGGGAACACGGCATGGTTTTGGGAGGCTGGACGGCCGGATCATGCAATGACGGCATAGACAACAATGGAAACGGCTTGACCGATTGCGAAGATCCCGGTTGTTGGGATTCGGAAGCCTGCAACTGCAATGACGGCATAGACAACAATGGAAACGGCTTGACCGATTGCGAAGATCCGGAGTGTGCGTTTTCAGTTCATTGTGAACACGTTGACTGGGGATTGGATGATTGCTGCCTCGGCGATGAAGACGGCATTTGCGAGATGGACTGCAATGACCCGGAATGCAGGGCACATCCAAGCTGTTTGAGCGTGACGACCACTTGGAATTCAGAAAAAATCCCCTATTGCGTGGACGCGGGAAAAGTGCTGGACCAGTCTTGTCATGCGGATGCAGCCGAGGATTTGATGGAAGCTTTTGATTGCGGCAAATGGATTTTTTTGCACATGTCGGGATTGCCCGGAAAATGGAATGTAAAAGAATGGACGACCCGGGTGGACCTCGGCCGAGACGGCTTGATCAATGAAGAAGAAACCCTTTCTGATCCGCTGATAGAGGCCACTGGAGAAAACGGAGAAGTGCAGCCTCTCAAAAGCATCACTTTTTTCAACGACGGTTGGTTTGCCTCCAACATATCCAGGGGAGTTTGGTCTTTACGCACTTCCAGGGGCAAGCCCACCGGAAAAATTGCTGTTCATTTCCTGAACGACACATGCCTTGAAAACTGGAGAACCTGTGATACCACGAGGCCCACGAATTGGCGTCGAGACTCCCGTAACGGGATCATGTTCTACGAATTCATCATGATGCCTCAAGGTTCGCGCTATGTACTGAGTGAAGACCCTTATCTTGAAGACTACAACGGCGACGGTATCCAGGATAAGGTGTTTCAAACCTTTTCCCTGGAAAGGTTATTTTAAAAAAGAAAAGCAGGCGATTCAACAAATGAATTACCTGCTTTTGCATGATGTCTTCCACACGAGTCGTTGAGAGTGCTTTTTGATCCCCTATTAAATAGGTGGGCTTCACGTTAGCTGCTTCCGGCTACCCGTCCGGCGGGTCTGCGCTCTGCAACCAGAGGTAAATCCCAGGGGATGTTTTCGTAGGGAACAAAAACGACAGCTCCCTGACGAACTCAGCAGAAAACACCAATATAGTAGCATCGAGACACATCCCGTCAAGGCGGCCCTGCTTCAAGCATATGGTTATTCAATTCTTTTCGATAAAGGGCTTCGATGTCGTCAAGCAATCTCCCGGATTCGAAGCGAGACCTTATGGTTGATGAGACAAATCTTGCATCCATTGCAGCGCAGGACTGCACCCGGGATTCTTCAAACAATGTTTCCGCTATCTGCATTTCGAACTCCGAGGGTTTCCGGTTGTAGACGAGTCGCCCCAACTTGCCATGTTCCAAGACATCGACCACTCCTCCCACCGCTGCCGCAACAACCGGCACCCCCGCTGCCATTGCCTCGATCACTGCCACCGGAGTGCCTTCGTTGCGGGATGTAAGCACGAAAACATCCAAGTCTGCGTACACGGACGCCAGGTCTTTCCGCCACCCCGGAAAATGAACACGATGCTCGATTTGAAGGTCACGGGCCTGGTTTTTCAAGCGGGTTTTCAAGTGTCCGTCGCCTGCAATCACGAAATGAACATCAGGGAAGCTCCGACATATTCGCGCCGCTGTTTCCACCAGAAGTTCCATTCCCTTTATGTCCACAAGCCTGCCGACGGTTCCAACAAGCCGGGTGGAAACATCCAAGCCAAGATCCGCTTTGAGCGTTCCCTTTGAGCGTTTCTTCGAGGATGCCAGATCATCAAGATGATCAAACCCCAAGGGTATCACTCGGATTTTTTCAGGGGGCGCTATGCGATGAATTCGGCTCAGATCATGTTTCTGGCTCTCGGAAAGAGTTATTATTCGATGTGTGAAGGCTGCAAGAAAACGTTCCAGGAGAACGAAAAAACCGGTTTTCCGCGGATCAAAATACCCCTCGAAAATATGCCCGTGAAAGGTGTGTATCCTTATAGGAACTCCGGCGATCAAGCCGGCCAGTCTTCCGAGAAATCCCGCCTTAGACGTATGTGTGTGTATGATGTGGGGCTTCAGCCGCAGGCAGGTTGAGGTAATTTCCACAAGAGCTTTCATGTCGTTTGACGGCATGATTTCCCTGTGCATTGAGGGAATCGACACAACCCGCATTTTCGGGCTATCGGCCAAGTACGACATGTCTCCTTCGCCCGGCCCCAGATTTCCTGCTGCAAGCGTGGTTTCAAAACCGCGTCGAGCAAGACCCCGAGTTAAAAGCACGGCATGAATTG
>SLPX01000241.1 GCA_007131745.1 Myxococcales bacterium | reverse complement strand
TCGGTGTGGATCCCAAGGTTCCACCCGTGCCGGACGAAACGCCGCATCATTGTCCAGCGTGCGATGGAAAGTTGCGGGAAGTCAGGTTGGGAAACATCCTGATCGATTTCTGCGAATCATGTCGGGGACTCTGGCTGGACAAGGGTGAACTCGAATCAGGCCTGAAGAAAGTACAAGAAGAGGGCAAATCCGTAGAGTCATACTTGGTTTTGGCGGGGCAAATCGCAGACTAGACAAGCAGCGTCACCTTGTCTGGATTGATTAGAAATCCTGCTTTACCATGTGACCTGAAATCGTCTCTCCGACCTTTTCAATCCTTACCAGAACAAGTTCGCCCATCAAGTCGTCGTTTCCGACCATCCGCGCACTCAGATAATTATCCGTTGTCCCGATCAAACAGCCCGTTTGGCTGCAACGTCGATGCTCCACCAGTGCGGTTCGTGTTTTTCCCATCTGGCTTTCCCGAAAGATCCTTGTTTTTTCAGCGGCCAATTCCCTCATTTTTCGCGACCGAGAAAGTACTTGCGGTGCGTCAACCTTTCCTTTCATTGATGCAGCAGGTGTACCGGGCCTCGAAGAAAAGGGGAAAACATGAAGATACGAAAGGGGCAAGGATGCAATCCTTTCATAAGAATTGCTGAAATGCAGGTCGGTTTCTCCCGGAAAACCGCATATTACATCCGCTCCAATGCTTATACCTTCTATCTCCCTGACAGCAGATTTTACGAAATCAGCATATCGATCGAAGTTATAGGATCGTCGCATAGCGGCCAGAATATGGTCGTCCGCTGACTGAAGCGGCAGATGAAGATGCGGACAGATTCTTTCCGTCCATTTTTTCATGAGAGAGATCAGGCTCTCATCCAGGTGCTGCGGCTCAAGGGAACTTAGACGAACCCTTTCCACCGGAAGTTCGGGAAGAATGCTCAAAAGAAGTGTGGAAACGCCACCCCGTATTCCCAAATCTTTTCCCCACGACCCCAAGTTGATGCCGGTAAGCACCACTTCTTTGACTCCGGATTCACTGAATTCCCGCAACCCCTTCAATATCTTGTCTACCTCCATGCTCCTCGGCTCACCCCGGGCCAGGCAAACAGTGCAGAAAGCACATCCATCGGCGCAGCCGTCCTGCACCTTGAACGGCGGGCGGCTTGCGCCGAAAGACAAGAGGTCGTTCGGAACCTTCGAATCCACCCCGTTCGGACCCTCCCGGTTCAACCGATATTTTTCAACAAGTGCGACAATCTCTTCGACCTTGCCGGAAACATCTTGAGCAGGGATCATATGTACATTTTCAGGACAACCTTCGTATCTACCTCTCATTACCGCGAAACACCCGGTCACCGCCACAACAGCACCGGGGTTGTTCCTCGCTCCCCGGTTTATTGTTTTTCGGCACTGCCGGTCGGACCTTGCCGTCACGGTGCAGGTGTTGACAAGGACCAGGTCACAGAGGTCGCCCCATTCCACCTTGTTCCACCCACGGCCGGCCAACATTTTTTCAACCTCCATGGTATCGGACTGGTTGGCCCTACACCCAATCGTGATCGATGACCAGCTTTTCATGTGCAATTACAACCCCTTAGTTAAACAAAAAAAACCCAAGAAAAAATGTTTTATATTGAATATAACAAACTTAGAAATCACTTCAAATCCTCCTTCCCATCAAAATCCATTCAGTACATCGACTCCAGAAATCACATTAACAAACGGGCGAAAAGCAATGGCTTACAATGCTCCAGCGAGAGACCCATGTATCACCGGTCCATCAAAATGGAGCTATCAATCATCCACATCAGGAAAATCCGACCCGCGCCCGCTGTGCAAGAACAACTTGCACATCTGAAAGCATGTGTTTAATACTTTACCCGGTCAAACAATGCAAATACACTGTGCCCTTCGCTCGTCGAAACAATGAACAGGCTAGTCTGAAATGGAAGACATCCACAAACACACATCACAAGCCCGCTGTCTCGCCAAAACTGAATACGCAAGAAAAAACGAAGGTTTTTACTTTCTCGGCGAGGTTCCTGAAGATTGGGACGACGAAATGTCATACAACACCCAGGTCCGCGGCGGACCGAAATTAGATGATATCCTCACCGGCAAAACGGACGAATTGAACCCCGGGAATTTCCTGGTAAAAATAGAAAAATCAACGCGTGCATCGTGGTTGAGCTGGATAAGCGTGGGAAGAGCCCGAAACAACGATATCATTCTTCGCCATTCATCAATATCCAAGCTTCACGCGCAGATACACACCGAAGAAAACGAAGCCACGGCCGAAAAAAGTTTTTTCATAAGTGATGCAGGTTCTGCAAACGGCACGTCTGTAAACGGCAAACCCCTGGAAAAGGGTGAATCCATCTTGTTGCATCTCGGAGACAAAATCACTCTGGGTGATATCGAATGTAAATTCCTGGATGCTCAGTCGCTCCACGAAAACTTGCGCCGATTGTCGCTCATCTCCGGGGCGCGGTTTTAGGCTGTCCGTGAAAAGCGGATCATGGAAGTACATAAGGTGAAAAAGGTGAAATCGGACCCATACGGTCTTTTGCTTTTCGCAAGAGCCGCTGTCCCATGGGCGAGATGCACTTTCTGGGTGATTTGGGCGCTGGCCGTCTCCCTCCCCTTCTATCGGGCTTCAATCCAACACGCAGGCGAATTCACCCTGCCCCTCGACGACGCTTACATCTACCTCAGGTATGCCGTGGATTTTTTCAGCGGCGGACCTTTTGTTCTGAGCGGTTCGGAAGGAATGACATCCGGCTCCACCAGTATCACGTATCCCTTTTTTCCCGCTCTTTTTCACATGTTCGGAGTGAGTCATTCCGCTCTTCCAATATGGACGTTCTGGCTGTCCGCGATATTCCTGGGCATCTGCTCCCACGCGGCGTGCGACCTTGCCCGCGCTCTCATCAAACACGGACAGTCAAAAACAAGGCATATTGTTCCCGGAAAAAATTCGGACACATCACCGGACTACCGGCGAACACTCCATGAAGAAATAACCTCGTGGAACACATTCAAGATCGCGAGTTGGAAAACCCGGTTGGATTTCCTTTTCGGCGGGTACACAGAAAACATGGCCGGACTTCTTGCCGGCATAATGGTACTCACATCCCCGTACACGACATGGGGAATACTCATCGGCATGGAAGGCGGCCTGTACGGAGCGGTTCTGCTTGGTACTCTTCTTGTCTGGATTCGAAACACCGGCCGAAGTATTCCCCCGGCGAAAAACCGCATCGAATCCGGAAGGGAACCCGGTTACAGGTTTTTCCCGTTTTATCTGGTACCCGGATCGAATACGAAACAACGAGTGCTGCTCCTGGTTCTCATGGCTATGCTGCCGTTGACTCGTCCGGAAGGAATTTTGGTCACCGCCATGCTGATTGGCCTGGGTTTTTTCTCGGCCGAAAGAAAAACCCGTCTTTGGACCGGATTGATCCTCTTCACTGCAATGGTTCCCTGGTTGTTTTTTCTCTTTCTCCACAGGATATCAACCGGAGATTTCTCACCCAACACGGCGGCGGCAAAATCACTTCTGAACGAGCCTTATCTCGACTTTCCGAGGTACTGGGAATTGGTTAAAAACAATATCGAGGTTTTGTTTCAACGCCTGAGAGGCGACATACGGCATGGCGAACCTTTGTTTGCATGGCCTTCCATGGTCCTGGGTCTTTCGCTCATTGGAGTCGTTGTTGGGATAAAGGATTTCCTCGGCCCGCTGATTTCAAGATTCTTTACAACAGCAAAAGCAACTTTTTTTCAGCGGACAGAATCCGACACGAGTCAGGTTCGTCCCGATGGATTGAATCCGTTTTCAGGCTTTCGATCTCCTTGGCTTGCTTTATCAGGCGCATCAATCGTCACTCTCGCAGGACTGAGTCAAAACAGGGTGCTCTATTTTGACAATCACAGATACCTCCTTGGTCTTTTGCTGCTCATCGTTGTGCTGTCCTCGTGCGTTTTCGCCGTCATCACCAAGCGTTTTCACATCCAGGCCGTATTGATACTGGCCGCTTACTTCGCGTTCGCCGCCAACAAAGAACCTCTGAAACGCATTCGACAGGAGTACGGGGTTCACGCGAGGGACATAGCGAAATTCCAGATTGCGATCGGAAGATACGCGGATCAGCATCTTCCTGAAGATGCTGTAATAGGTGTAAATGACGCGGGCGCCATCCCCTATTATGCCCGTAGGCGGTCGCTGGATATCGTGGGTCTGACCACGAACGGTTTGGCACGACCCTTCAGACATGGAAACGGAAGCCTATACGAAGCACTGGAAAAACTGGACCCATCGGCAAGACCCACTCATTTCGCTATTTTTCGAAGATACCTGGGCAGTACCGGGTTACTCGGAAGAACCGTTTTCAACCCTGCCACAAGCAGAAAATCGGGCTCATGGGGAAACATCAACGCTCTCTATGAAGCCCGGTGGGATCACATCGGAAATGACCGGCCCGTTCCCGCTGCAGCGCTTCGCTTAACCGGAGATGCCGAACTACAACTCGTGGACCTGGTGGACGTAGCCGACCTGGAAAGCGAAGAAGAACATGAATATTCGAATCCGAGGCCGGATCTAGAATGGCATGCTTGGAGAAAACACTACAGCCTGGTGCGTTACGAACCCCACAGCAGGGCCGGTCCCAGCGAAACCGGAATTCCGCTGGCCGACGGCGGCCGGCCCGTGACAACCGGCGAAAGCATGCTGGTAAAACTCTGCGAAACCGGAAAGAGGTGCTACTGGGTGGGAAGACTTGCAGGGTTTAAGACAACAAATGTAAGGATTCGGCTGGATGACCGGGATATCGGCTCATTTACCATTCAGCGAAACCCGGTGTTCGGGATATTTGTCATGGAACTCACGGGAAAACTGGAGGCAAAAGGAAGACTTCACTTGATCGTGGACGATGTCCCTCGTAAAGAAGGGCGAAAGGTGCCTTCTTACGTTGCATACCAACACTGGATCGTGTCGGCTCCGCGGAAAACGGATCATTGACATTAGAGGGAAACATTTGTTTATTCTTGCCCCGAAAGGGTGACAAGAATCCGAACAAAAAATCTCCGACAATAAAGCGAAACAGCAACGCAGGAATCCAATGACGCGGGAACACAAAACTCCTGAACAAAACAAACGCGGGCAAGCCGATTCGGAGAACCCGGAAAACGGATATGCCCAAGTCGGCAAAGACGGCGACTCAACCCCACAGAACACGACAGAAGAGGCAACCCCGGCTGGCGAACCCCGTAACATGGTTAAGCAGTTTTTCCGCAAGGGAGAAGCGTTCATCGAAGAGCTTTTGAATGAAAACGAACGACTCAGAATGCACGTCATGCATCTCGAAAGCAGGCTCCATGAAAGCAAAGCCGAAGTACCTTCTTCCGAAAACACCGCTGAGTTGCAGGCAATCCTTGAGCGTCTAAAGCAAGAACATGAAGATCTGCGACAACGTTATGACGAGATGGTGAGCGAAACCCAAAAGCACAAAGCCAGATATGAAAATATCGAAGAAGAAAACGACAAGCTTGCAAACCTGTTCGTTGCATCCTACCAACTCCATTCCACCATGGAATTGGAAGAAGCGTTGCGGATAGTGACGGAAATCCTTCTCAACTTTGTTGGGGCGGGAAGATTCGCGCTCTTCATTCGAGAAAAAGACATCCTGGAACCGGTGTCCTCTTATGGAATCACCATAAACGACTTGTCTCCGGTGGACATGAATGAACCTTGGGTGCAAAAAATGACCAAGCCGGCCAAGCCCCATGTAGCAGCGTTGTCTTTGCAACCCGGAGAATTCGAGCAAGACAAACCTGTGGCATGTTTACCGCTCCACATCCAAGATTCTCTCACCGGAGCGATATTTATCTATTCCTTTTTGCAGCAAAAACTTTCTATTTCTCCTGTTGACATGGAATTATTCAATCTTCTTTCCGAACATACCGCGGTTGTGCTTGAAGGAGCGCGTTTGTTCAAGGAAGCCGGAAAAGAACCTGCCGGGGCTAACAAGTTCAAGGCTCTGCTGGACAGCGGGAACAAGGCATGAAAGATATAAAAGTTCTCATAGTGGAAGATAGTCCTACAATGCGCCAACTGCTGATATTCGCTCTATCCCGCGTTCGGGGTTGCATTGTGGTAGAGGCCGACGACGGGCTGGACGCTCTCAGAAAACTGGCGGGTGAAACTTTCGACATCATACTTACCGACATCAACATGCCTATCATGGACGGTCTCAAGCTCGTAAAGCGTTTGAGAAGCGATGCAAAGCATTCCGATATCCCCATCGTAATCATCACCACCGAGGGCGGAGAGGAAGACCGCAAGAAAGCGCTGGCCCTCGGCGCCGACGCGTACATAACCAAACCCATACGAGCTCCGCAAGTCATTGAAACCGTGAAGGGATTGCTGGGCCTATCTTGACACGAGGGTCCACACTCTCCGGAAACGCAACTTTGGGATGTCGAAACCACTTCCCCACTCGGAAGCGCAGCCACCAGAGCCCTATTCTTCTTTTTTTTTGAGGGTGGATTTTTTCGTTTTTCTGAAATAGACTGGTGGCACAGAAATTGTTCGTTTTTTTTGATTAATCAGAATTATTAGTTACATCGTACTCATCATCGATGCGATGTGCATGTGTTGAGATTTTTGTGAAACAGATGGATTTATCTTAGGAACAGCGAAGGAGTTAAGACATGTTTTATGCACCTGGATCATGCGCAATCGAGAATCCGCGGAAAAGCATCCCATGGATGTCGACCGTTCTTGTTGCTCTTGCTTTTTTGCTCTCAGCAACCACAGGTTGTTCCCCGAAATCCAGCGCTTCAAACAATGAAACCGGAAATAACAACCAGGATCCACGCGACGCATCCGTCCACCATGACGGCCAGGTTCATATTGACGGCGCCTGGGGTACATTCGACGCTATGGCATTTGACGCTGAAATCTGCGGCGCCCAGACCGAGGAAATAGAAATCATCAACCTGGGAGACCCCCCTGATCTGCTTATCGTTTTAGATCGGTCCGGTTCGATGATGATGCCGATAGACTGGATGGATTTTACCAGTCCTTCAAGATGGGCAGTAATGAAAACGGCTCTCAGCAACCTGGTAAATGCACGGGATGCAAACATCCGTTTCGGTTTAACTGTTTTTCCTACTGACAATGACTGTGGTGTAGACCCCGGCGCGCGGGTTGAAATAGACTTGCACCAAGGAGACGCCATAGTGAGCTATCTCAACTCGATAAGCTGGGGCGGAAACACACCGGCTCAATATGCTCTTCAGGAAGCGCTGGCCTATTACAATACAATTCCGGTCAATCCTGAAGGCCAGTACGTATTGTTTGCAACCGACGGCCTGCCCAACTGCGGAGGCGACCCTCCTGACGTGGACATAGACAGCAACGAAGAAACCGTGCAGGCGGTTCAAGCTCTTGCCGCGGCCGGCATCAATACTTTCGTTCTCGGATTTGCCGACGTGATGATAGGATTGAATTCGCAGGTGCTAAACGATGCGGCGCAAGCCGGATTGGAACCCAGGCAAGACGGCCCGCCTTATTATTACTTCGCGGATGACGAAGCATCTCTCCAAGAAGCGCTGGACACGATAGCGGGTGGGGTATTCATTCCATCGTGTTCGTTTGAACTGACCGAACTGCCGCCGGTTCCGGATGACGTGACCGTGTATTTCGACGGTGTTCCGGTTCCCCGCACGCAAGGCCATAATCACGGCTGGAATTATCATCCCGATGGAGGCACCATAACCTTTTTCGGCGACTATTGCGACATGCTCCAGTCGGGTCAGGTCGACGAAGTAAATTTCATCTTCGGCTGCCCCGGACCCATCGTTGACTGACAAGCAAAGCAACTAAACATTTACCTCCCGCGTTAACATTACGAAGCAATTCACTCCACCCGTCAGCCAAAACCTTTATCTTGCACAACGAAACCCATGGGCGTTGCTCACGTATGGCGGGTCGCCGTAGTGGCGAACCGCGGCACGCTGGTTGTATGCCTTGTAGCCGAAACCGCCGCCGCGCAGCACCCTGAATGATCCAGCAGGGTCTTCCCACGCTGAACCATCATCCGGAGCGTTTTCGTAATCATCGTGATACCAGTCCTGAACCCACTCCCAAACATTTCCCGCCATATCACACAAGTCTTGAGATGTATTTCCCTCCTCTTTCGAACATACAGGCCAGGTTCTCCCCGTTCCGCATCCATTGCCCCCGTCATTCATCACGGCAAGTTCACATGTTGCAGGTTGATCTCCCCAGGGGTACATAACATTCCGCCCTCCTGATCTCGCTGCATATTCCCACTCGGATTCACTGGGAAGTCTACCCCCGGCCCATGAACAAAAATCGACCGCCTGGAACCAAGTTACGCAATTCACCGGATGGTTCGCCTTTGCATCCTTGTCAACCCAGTTGCACCTGGTATCTTCAGTGGACGGTTGGGTGCATTCCCCGGATGTTACGCACTCGTTATACTGAGCCACGGTGACTTGTGTTTTCGTCATCTCGAATCCCGGCACATCAACAGTATGCAACGGCAATTCATTGGAAAACCCCTTCTCGCTCCCCATTTCAAAAGATCCTTCGGGGATGTCAATCCAGATTATCTCAGAATAATCCATCCAACATCCCGATGTATCAAACCCGGAGCAATCCTCCAAGCATCCGAGAGTTCCACCGTCGAAACCCTGTGTCTCGCAAGTCTCCCCACGCAGATCCGCCCCGTCGCAAATCTCACCTTCTTCGGCTATATCGTTCCCGCATACCGCGTCCTTCCCGTCCGAACATGATCCCATGCCCGCCAAACCAAGAATAACAATGGTTGAAAAAACTAATCTCTTCATCACATCCTCCTGAACAATCCAAGTCGCCTTTCTTTCTTCCAACTCACACCGACTCCCAAATCTTCCCTCAAAGAATTTTTCTTCCAAAATCAACTTTCCAAACAGTATCGGATCACTCTATTCGAATTCAATGGTCTACATGATTCTTTCTCATTGAAAACACCCTCCATTCTCAAAACTTTTCGATTCTTATGTCGAAGAGCAGAAATCAAGGGTTCAATGTATTGCTTGCATTGTTCAAACATGCTGCTCTATATTGCAAAAGAATTTAGTTTATTCGACTATCGGGAGTACAAAAAACGTGTCCGAATATTGTCTTCACTGCGGCCTTAAAAGGGGACGCCCGGAAGGATGCGGAGAATGCGGTCCCGCGGCGATGGGAAAAGAAGTCGAATCCCACCCCGGATGGCTGAGGCCTGGAGTGATCCTTCGCGATACTTACCTTATCGGCCGGCCTCTTGGACACGGAGGTTTCGGAATCACCTATCTCGGCGTGGATTTGAACCTGGATACCCGCGTGGCCGTTAAAGAGTATCTTCCACGAGACCTGGCTACTCGGAATCCCGACGGGCAAACCATTGAAGCATTTCCCGACTCCCGCGACGTGTTTCAACATGGCCGCAAACGTTTCATGGAAGAAGCAAGAGTGCTTGCGCGTTTCGGCGAACACCCGAATATCGTCAGTGTACTTGCGTTTTTCGAGGCCAATGAGAGTGCCTACCTTGTCATGCGTTATCTTGAGGGTCAGGATGTCGCGGGTTTTCTCAAATCAAAAGGAGGTCGTCTTCCATCCCAAACCGCGGTCGAAATAATTCTGCCGGTCTTGAAGGGGCTTCAAGAGGTGCATGGCGCGGGATTGCTTCACAGGGATATAAAGCCTCAAAACATCTATCTTGCCGATGACGGCAATGTGAAGCTGTTGGATTTCGGTGCGGCGCGATACGCGCTTTTGGAAAATTCCAAGACATTGACGACCATACTGACCCCTGGTTACGCAGCGCCGGAGATGTACGATCCAAAAGATGTAGTCGGCCCGTTCACTGATGTCTACAGTGTGGGCGCAACTTTGCACGAAATGCTGACAGGTGAAAGCCCTAAGGATCTCTTCAGCAGGGTGGGCGAAGATTCTCTCCGTCCGCCCGCGGAAATCGACCCATCCATTAACGGCGAGCTTTCAGCGATCGTCTACAAAGCTCTTTCAATGTCGCCCGCGGAGCGCTTCCAAGACGCCCATTCGTTTCTTAACGCGTTGAGCAGTGTCCCCTGCCGCAAATCCGGCAGAAGACGGATCTCATCTACGAAAACCCAATGGGTGATTTCCGATTCTCAAAAATGCGAGAACCCCGAAAACGTTGGACATCATCCTGCATATCATCCCACTCAGCCGTCACCAGCAGGGTACGAAAACACGGCCGTTCAAGCATCAATGGCGTATGGACACACCCAACCGGCTCAATCAACGAACAACTCTGTGCCCCCAGGCCCATCCGGGGTCTCTCCGGCTCTCGCTGGAACGGTTGCTCAGCCGGTTTCACCCCCGCAATCCTCAGACTTATCGAACCATCATTCTCCGAGTTGTCCGATGACCGGTCCTGGTCCGGTTCAACCCGTGAAAGAACCCTCCATGACCGGTCCCGCGGGTGACCCGCGTTCAACAGATCATTCACAACCCTTGCGGTCTGCTCCAGCCTCTGAGCCGCGATCAGGAACGCCGGCGGCAACACCGGTTTCTTCACCGAATCCGCATTCCGGACTCCCTGAGACAGTTTCATCGCCTCAAAGAAGCACCCACCCGCTGGTGTGGTTTTTGGCTGCCTTTGTGGTCATAGGGCTGACGGCAGTCGGATCGGTCCTCCTCTTCAAATGGCTGGCGCTGGATGATCAGCAGGACCACAAACCGACCGCAAAAGAAGAAACCGCTTCTGAAGAACAGGTCGCAACGAAGGAAGTCGAAAGAGACCAAGCCGAAAAAGAGCAAATCGAAAAGAAACAGGTCGAAAAAACGACTAGTGAAACCGACCCGCCGAAAAAAAACACCGTGATCATAGACGGCATTGAAATCCAGAAAACAATCGCGGACGTACCGGAGTGTTTGCGGTATGCGCATCTTTTTCTCTGCTTAACGCAAAAAAACATGGAATCAAGCGGCGTACAAGATTTTTCCGCTTATCGTCCTCTCTACGTAAGAAATATCGTAGACGCGTTGAGCCACATCGCCGCCCCGCACATGGAACGAAGCGTTGTGGAATCCACCTGCCGAAAACTTATCTCTCATACATGGAACTTAGATGATTTCGCATCCATCAAAGACGGTTGTAAAAAACACGTACAGAAAAGT
>SLPX01000185.1 GCA_007131745.1 Myxococcales bacterium | reverse complement strand
TGGATGGACAAATTGACGTGGTTTCCCGGCGGTCCGCTCAGATGAACACTCTGCTTTCCAGCCTCAAGGCGCCCGGCATGGAAAAAGAGTCCTTTGCAGGAAAAACCCCGAATACCCTGGACAAGAAAAGGCTGAGTGAACTTGAAAGTTTTATTGAAGAAGCTCTAAAGAATACAGGCGTCCCGGGAGCCGCAGTTGGCATCGTCCAGGGAGGCAAAGTCGTCTACCGAAAGGGGTTCGGAGTTCGACGACAAGGCGGAAGCGCTCCGGTGACCCCGGCTACACTGTTCATGATCGGGTCCATGACAAAACCTCTTACATCCATGATGATGGCCAAACTCGTGGATGAAGGAGCTTTCGAGTGGAATACCGCGGTCAAAGACATCTACCCCGACTTTGATCTTGACGACGAAGAAGCCGCATCAGCTTGCACGATGCTTCATACCATGTGCGCATGCACGGGCATGCCCAGACAGGACATGGAGTTTCTTTTTAACTTCAGGGGAGCCACAGCAGAAAGCCGCATGGAACTTCTGAAAACCATGAAACCCACCACGGGCTTCGGCGAAACGTTCCAGTACTCAAACCTGCTCGTTGCAGCGGGCGGATACGTGGCCGGTCATGCCGCATATCCAAAGCTGAATCTCAACGCAGCATACCTGAGAGCCATGCAAAACCACCTGTTCAACCCGGCCTCAATGCCGAACACTCTTTTCAACATGGCGAAAGTCCGCCGCATGAATCACGCGCAACCTCACGCCAGGAGGCTGAACAACGAATACATCCCGATACCGCTCGACCACGAGGAAACAGTGGTCTCAGTGGGGCCCGCAGGCGGAGCATGGTCCAACGTTGATGACATGATGAACTACCTGCGCCTCGAGTTGCAAAGAGGAAAATCAGCAAAGGGCAAACAGATTATCTCAGAAGAAAATGTCACCGAACGATGGAAACCCCAAGCGCGGATGTCTGAAGAATCCTTCTATGGCCTTTCGGTGGTCATAGAAAAATACAGGGGAATACCCATTCTGAGTCACGGCGGAGGAACCCTTGGTTTCACATCCTACATGTTCTGGCTCCCGGAACACGACTTTGGCATGGTCATCCTTACAAACGGACAGGGTGCTGGTACAGTCGGGCCGATCAGAAGAAGACTATTCGAAATATTGTTCGACGGCGAACCCAAGGCTGCAGAGAACCTGGAATTCTTGGTTACTCACATGAAAAAGAACCAAGAGGATCTCCAATCCCGAACTGAAAACGACCTCGAGTGGATGAAACCTTTCCTGGGAAAATACTCGAATGAAAGCCTCGGGCGGATGACGCTCTCGCAAGTGAAAGGCAGGGTTTTCATGGACGTGGGCGAATGGAGATCCCCGGTCGTAAAATACACGACCAAGGACGGAGACACGAGATTGATCATCGGCGAACCACTCGCCGGCTTGACGTTTGAACCCGGAGAAGAGGAAGGTAAGACATTTCTTACCCTGCACACGGCCCAGCAGAAATACGTTTTCAAAAAACGTTGATATTACGGTGATATGACGGTGGTGATGAAGCCATGCTTCTCGTTCCTTTTCTCCATGCCGAGCCGGCAGGCTTTTCTGATTGCACTCCTCGCAACAAGCCTCTCCGCGGTGTTTCCACTTTCTTCCTGCTCCAAGAGCGACACAGAAAACAAACGCGCAAGCACGCCTCCGGAAGAAAAAATCGGGGATACAAAACAAACAATCTCTCATCGCTACAAACATGAATCCGAAAAACAGCTAGAACCCGTCACCGCGCCCCTTTTCAACAAACAGAATGTAGTCTCGAGCGCGCGTTCCAAAAAAGCCATAAAATCCGTCACTCCGAGACTGGTAAGGGATCTGAACAAAATGGGGCTACATTTCGGCGCGCCCATCTTCATCCGGATATTCAAGGAAGAGAAAGAACTCGAAGTCCGGCTGAAAAAAGACGAAACCTTCGAACTTTTCCGTACCTACCAAATAGCCGCAATATCAGGCGGCCTCGGACCGAAACTAAAGGAAGGAGACCGCCGGACTCCCGAAGGTTTTTACTTTGTGCCGCCGTCCAACATGAACCCCCGCAGCCGTTTTCATCTCTCGTTCAACATCGGATATCCGAATGAATACGACCGCGTTCACAAGCGCACGGGGAGCGCTATCATGGTTCATGGGGGCACTTTTACAATCGGGTGTTTTCCGATGACCGACCCGAAGATCGAGGAGATATACGCGCTCGCGGATTCGGCACTGCGAAACGGCCAACCATTCTTCCGAGTGCACGTCTTTCCTTTCCGGATGACCTCCGAAAACATGAAAAGACATGAAAATTCAAAATGGATATCTTTTTGGAACAATCTGAAACAGGGCTACGACATCTTTGAATCCACACTAATTCCGCCCGAGGTTTCGGTGGAAAACGGGAAATACGTTTTCACTCTCCGCTCATCAATCACAAGACCCGGGTGATTAGGGCCGACGCCCAACTAAAGAGTGATCGCGTGCACCTCGCTTGGAAGCGCTCACCTATCTGAGTTCAAGGCTGACTCGAAAACTATTTGACTACCAAAAAGGGACGGGTTGCTCTAGAAATAACCACTTGAAAAATTTTTCCAAACCACGTTCGACAGGAGACATTTTTATTCACCCCCCCCGGTCGCTTGGTCGGGACGATAGCTTATACAGGAGAAATCAATGAATAGGTTCAAAAAAGCGTTTTTCATTTTTGTCATTTCAGGCGCCGTCCCGGCCTTGGTCTCCGGTTGGGCGTTGACGACCGCCTCCGGCTGCGACAAGGAAAAAGACAAGACGGAAACCAAAGATGACAAAGAAACCGACAAAACCGAACCCGGCGA
>SLPX01000293.1 GCA_007131745.1 Myxococcales bacterium | reverse complement strand
TCTTTTTGGGTTTACGCGCATGTTTATTTTTCCTTATGTTTACAGGAAGAGTTCCGAAATCGACCATTATCCATAGGAATGTGCTGAACATCCAACCCTTCGGCCGTTGAGCGAATAGCCAAGACAACTGATTCAAAAACAATCCAGTACATATGATGACTTTTTGGGATTAGTCTACTGCATATCAATTATGCTGACAATCAACCGCCCAGTAGGTAGACAAAGGTTAAGCAACAACCAAACCCCGGAAGGACGGTCCGAAAAAAATGGCTGCAAAAGAGTAGACATGAATTCTCCGGGACGGTATCTGATTACATCAGGATGTGAGTGTAGGGACAGTAACCACGGACGTTGGGCGAAGGGATTTCCTGACTGCTCGACCGGATGTAACTGTTTTTCGCTGAAGCAATTAAGACGCGTTTTCTGATTACGTCCGAGGAGAGTTAGATGTCATGATTTGGTCACTTCAGTCCTGAGTACTCTGATAGGGGTCCAAACAGGTTGAAAAAAGGATTGTCCGGGCGAATGGTTTCAACATCCACACCGTAAGCGTTGCGAAATGCACGACAGTGCCGAGGGTCGGGGGATGGATAGAGCTGTTTGGAGGGCGAGCTGCCGGACGGATGGAAAAACGGCGGGCCGGAAGCCCATTTGATTTCAAAAGCCCGGAGAGATTGTTCGTGTTTCACTACAAGATCTACTTCCGATTGCGACCTCGTTCGCCAGAAGAATAATTCCACCGGGCAGCCCAGCATGGCATTTTGCTTGGCCGCCTCGGCGATGACCCAGTTTTCCCAAAGCGAACCGATGTCGGGACGAAACTCGTTTGTGGTAAACGTGTTGAGAAGCGCATTTCGAATGCCGGTATCCCAAAAGAACACTTTCTTGCTTTTCGAGATTTCCTTTCTTGGATTGGTGCTGAAAGCATCCAGACGAAAAATGACGAATGTATGTTCGAGAAGGTCCAAATAATGGTTCACGGTGGGTCGAGCCATCTGAAGCTGAGTAGCTAATTCGTTGACTGACACCTCTGATCCGGATTGGTGGGCGAGAAGCAAGAGCAAACGCTTGATCAGGGCTGGGTTTTTGACCAGTCCCGTCTGCAAAATGTCTTTCCAGAGATAATCGGAGCTCAGCTCTCGCAGCAGTTGGATGGGCTCTTCGCTTGTGACAACTTCCGGATAGCTCCCAAAGGCAAGGCGCTGCATCAAGTATGCGCGTAATTGTGGAGCAAAGTGTTCTCTCAGCCGCCCTGAGTCAAAACCTTCATCCGCCCAACTCTGGGTTTGCAATGTTTCCGAAAAAAGCAGGGGCGGTAAAACCAACTTGCGATTGCGCCCGGTCAAACTTTCTGTTGTCTGATCAAGAAGATTCAGGGATGAGGAACCGAGAAGCAAAAAACGAACAGGCAACCGTGTGTCGATCCAACCCTTTACTATGCGGGATGCTTCCGGCAGCCGTTGTGCTTCGTCAATAACCAGCACGTCAGGGTTTCCAAAGGATCGCAGAGCGTCTACAGGAGGCAATGCAGAGGCCGCTTTGAATCGCGCCTTGTCCACCTCGATATCAAAGTTGAGAAAAAAGGTTTTTCTGGATCTCAGCACATGTTCTACCAGGGTTGTTTTGCCGACCTGCCTTGCACCCAGAATTATACCGGCCTTTTTTCCGGAAACGATTTTCTCCAAAAGGATCTCTGCTTGTCTATTGATATACATACTATACATAATAACCTAACATTTTGTATAGTGCAACTGCCAAAAAAGCACATAAATTTGCGCAGCAACCAAAACCCGGAAGGACGGTCCGAAAAAAAATGGCTGCAAAAGAGTAGACATGAATTCTCCGCGACGGTATCTGATTACATCAGGATGTGAGAGTAGGGACAGGCAAAAGAAAGGGGAGCTGAACATGCGAAATAAGATCGTGCCAGCAAAAGCACTTGCTATGACCTCCTTGCTTGTTCTCCTGGTAGGATGCCCCAAAAAACCAACCCGCAAAATTACCGTTGCATCCACGGATGGGATTGAATCCAAGGCAGATACACCGTTATCTGAGGGATTTTTGGAATATGAATTCTATGTAGATGTCTATATTGTTCCAAAATTGTTGTCGGGGGATCCAAAGCTCCTCGGACGAACCTCCATTACAGATATCAAGAGTTTCTCAATACCCGAGAACGCGAAATGGTTCATCCAACCGGTCGACAAGAATGTAGATGATCAAGATATGATTGTGTTCTTGCAAGACGCAGCGGATGTTGGGATCCGTGGTTTATCATTGAGAGACTGCCAAAAGATTACTAATGCGGGTCTGGCGCACCTCAAGAACATGACTTCGCTGGAGCGTCTTGACCTTGCTGTTACGAAAATCACCGACGCCGGTTTGGCGCATCTCAAGAACATGACTTCGCTTAAGCATCTCAACCTAGCCTATACAGAAATCACTGACGCCGGTCTGGCGTACCTCAATAACACGACTTCTCTGGTACATCTCCACCTTGCGGGGACAGAAATCACGGACGCGGGTCTGGCGCATCTCAAGAACATGACTTCGCTGGAGCGCCTCGATCTTCCTCGTCAAATCACGGACGCGGGTCTGGCTCATCTCAAACACATGACTTCGCTCGAGTGGCTATTCCTTGAGTCAACAAAAACCACGGACGCCGGCCTGGCGCATCTCAAGAACATGACGTCGCTGAAGCGCCTCGATCTTCCTCGTCAGATCACGGACGCCGGCTTGGCCCATCTCAAACACATGACTTCGCTCGAGTGGCTATTCCTTGAGTCAACAAAAATCACGGACGCGGGTCTGGCTCATCTCAAGAACTTAACTTCTCTGAAGCGCCTCGATCTTCCTCATCAAATCACGGACGC
>SLPX01000134.1 GCA_007131745.1 Myxococcales bacterium | reverse complement strand
GAGCCTCGATTTTTTTCTTTTTGGGTGCGGATTTCGATTCCGCACCAGTCACCCATCTGGATTTAGGCTATGATGGCATGCCCCAATCGGGGGTATTGTCCATCTGCCCTTGACGCTTTTGTGTCCCAAAAAACCGTCGGTTCCCTGCCGTGTCCATCTGCGTTGGCGTCCTGGTGGACACTCTATCAGACACGATGGTTCTCGTTTTCACGAGGACCAGACATTTTCGGCTCACGGCAGAGGCGCATCGAATATCATCATCCGCGAACGGCGGTGATTCTTTTGATTTTTTCTATCTGCTGTTCCAAGCAACGTATCACGGCAAGATTGCTTTTTATCGCGAGCGCCACATGCTCATCTGTGATCATTGCATCAATTTCTTTGTCACTGAGTTTCTTGATAGCGGCACCTTTGACCGATGACCTGGTATTTTGATTGATGAGGTTGCTCACAAACAACAGGTTTGTTATCCATTAGCCCATCCACAAGCCAATACCAGTTGAAAGTTGATTCCACCGCCAGTCCGACAAGATCATCACGATCTTGTTGCTATGTAAGTCGATTAGACCATAAAGTTCCATTTAGGCCTCCTCGTTAAGCTGTTGGTTTTCGGTTCTTTTTTTCTAAAACCGTACAACTCTTTCGAGGAGCCTTCTATATGGTTTACAGACACTAGCAATTAGCATTTTGTTGCAATTGAGCTGCAATTCTAGGCCTTTAGGCGGCGCAGAAAAGCTTAATTGCTAGTGTCTGACACCATTTTGACACCATTTTTTACCCAACAAAACTCCTCAAATACCGTCAAATAATAATGAGCACTCTGGTTTGACCGGGCATATGAAACCAGGCAAACGAGGCTTATAGCGTAATGAAAGGGTTTTATCATGGCTGAAAAAGAAAATTCTGTGCTTTTCTCGCTTAAGGAGCTTCGTCGCATAGAAACCGACAGGCAGAAAACTGAAGAAGAAGAGAGGCGGGCAAGGGAGGAAGCCGAGCGCCGCGCTCGTGAAGAAGCTGAACTTAGACGACGGGAAGAAGAGGAACGAAAACAACGTGAAGAAGAAGAGCGCAAAAGGCAGGAACAGCTTCTTCGAGAGCAGGCTGAACGAGACGCTCAAATCAAGTTAAAAGAAGCTGAAATGCGCGCCCGCATGGAAAAAGAAGCAGCGCTCGAACAAGAACGTATCCGCGCTGAAGCCGAAGCAAAAGCAGCCGGGGGAACCAGGATTCCATTGTCCGCGATTATCGGCGCCATTGTTGTCTTGTTGGGCGCGGCCGGCGGCCTGGGTTATTACCTTTACCGCCAAAGCGAAGAACAAAAGCGCCGGGACGCAATAGCCGAGCAAAGAGCCCGTGAGGCTGCCGAAAGACAAGCCCAGCTCGAAAAAGACCTTGCCGAACTGAAGAGGGTCAACGCGGAAAAAGACCAGCTCGTCCAGCAACTGACTCAGGCGCAGGAAGAAGACAAAGAAAAGCTCCAAAAACAACTGGCCGATCTTGAAAAAAGAAGACTATCACTGGAAGAAGCAACCCAGGACCCCCCCGACCGCAGACGTAGGCGCAGACGACCGCGTGCACGCACCAAAGAAACTCCGAGCGAAGACAAAAAGGCCACTCCGAAAACCGGCGTCAGCACACCGGCAGACCCGTTGCACGGCCTCTTTTGATCTCACCCATCGGCAAGATATCATTAAAGAAAGCTTACCCGCATTTACTTCATCTGAACTTCGCTCTTTTCGTCGAAAAACATGTCCGCCTCTGAAACATTCGGTCCATTCGCAGGCTGCACGTTTCTTTGAAAAACCTTCCGGCCTTGACTGCCAATAACACTCTGTCTAAAGCTTCTCTCTGAAAGTTTCCGTCAGCAACACAGCTCACTCATAGAACACTACAAACGAGTTTCAGGTATGAACATTCAGCAAATCCCAACGATTGTCTGGTTGCCCATTTTGGTGCTTCTGATAGCACTCCTTTTCGCTTTTGGAAGATGGCTTTCCCGGCGGCCGTACCGCGCCATGGATAGAGCGATACAATGGGCAAGATCACGAGGCTGCGAAATTAAAGAAGTGAAAGGTTTTGAATGGAGCGTAAGACATCCCAACGAAAACTGGACCATGTCATTCAACAAGACGAGTATAAACAGCGGCTCGAGAATCAGTGGATTTTACAACTGGTCCAAGCCCCTGGACGTCCCATCCGGTGACATTCTGCTGATCTTTCCTGTTGCATTAGAGTCCCTGGAATCCATGTTTTTCGATAACGCCCTCATGAACCTGGGACTTAATGGAGCAACTTTGAAGGAAACAAAGACCCGGCTCACCCCCATGCCCACCGGCGACCGTGAATTCGACCACCAGTGGAGAGTGATGGGTTCGCACTCCGGCCTTGCATCCATTGTCGGCCCGGAAATGCGGACCACACTGCATACCTATCTATTCAAGTTCAAACGAGGGATCCAGTTCGCTGTTTACAAAGGTGAGTGCAAAGTGTTTTTGTTGGGAAACTTGTTGAAGCCTCACGAACTCAACGACCTTGATGAATTAGGCAAACGGTGGTCCGCAATGCTATCACAAATCGCATAATCCATAACTCGTGGACATAATCGTTTCAACAGCGGTCCCTTCCTCAAAATTTCGTACGGCGTTTCAGGGGACTGCGAAAACATGGCCTCACCATCCACCCCACTTTCCGGGATCGGGCGAGGTTATTTATTTACGGCAGGGGACAAATCGCCGGTCAATGTGAGCGTGTTTAGTAGACTATGGTTCCCGGATCCTTGACCTCCATGTTCCAGTAGAAACCGTCTATGAGCGCCACCGAATCCAGGATGTGATCCCCCGTATCCCAAATAGCTATCCTGATCGTGATGATCTCTC
>SLPX01000423.1 GCA_007131745.1 Myxococcales bacterium | reverse complement strand
CTCCAGGACGCTCCTGATGCAGCCCGCTTTCACTTCGCATAACACCGCTATCCTCTGAGCCCGGACGGTTGCCATGCTGATATTTTGAACCTGCCGATAACAAGGATTCCCCGGAGATGGGATGCAAATCCTTGGCCGAAGAAGCCATGGAAGCCGCCCCTCTCTTGCAGGACACAGGCTCTTTTCTTCCTACGGATCCCGGCCTTTGGCCTGTATTTTTTCCAACCTCATTCGGCATGGAACCTGATTCTCGACTAAAAACCGCGGAAAAAGAATCGGGATCCTTCTTTACTTTCACTCGAAAAAAACTCAGCCCCGGAACCTCATGTCTTGTCTGAATCAACCCGTCGTTTTCAAGCAAATCGAAATCTTTTTTAACAAAAAGCTCTTCCAAAAAGCTCTGAAAAAGAAGCTTATTCAGAGGTGGCATGGAAAGCTCCCTTTCACCCTCCACCGTGAGGAGTCTGGGCACCTCCCCTTCCGCCAACTTGATACCAAAGGTGTTTTTTGTTTCGACCACTATTTTTAGTAGGGAATCCACTGCTGCCATAATTGACCTCTCCCCCGACTTCATGTCCACGGGGCTGATGGCGGGGCTGATTAGGTTTTCAACGCAGAATGTATCAAAACCGAATTCCCCGTCAAAACATTCCGTTTTATCTCATTGTCAATTCACGAATACGCCCACCGCTCCCTTAACGCCCCCCGCCCGATAAAAACACCACCACCTTTCTGCCGCCCAACCTGATCCACAAAGATTTTTGCAAAACTCATACTGATCTTGTTCTTACAGCAAACAACTACTACAATGCAGAGAAGAGGAAAAAGAAAAAGATTTCCAAACAAACAGGAGGCTTTAATGCGCTGGCCATGGACCGACAAAAAAGATTCCGATTCGAGTTATCACGATGACGAATCAGTAGAATCCGTAGAGATTGGGGGCATTGTGGTCAAACTGGATCCGGAGCAGTCTGTCTTGTTCCGATCCGGACAAGATGAAATCGATGAGAAAAGAGAATCCATATTCAACTCCGGAACCGAAAAGGTAGATTTTTTCCAAACCAACTTGCATGAAATTATAGAAGCACGTTCCGGAAGGCTTGAGGAAATCGCCAAGCAAGCTTCCGAAACACCCGAAATATTGGAGTTAGTGGGGATGTTGCAACAATTTCGTGAATCCAGACAGGAAATTGTTGCACAGCGGGAGCAAGATATTGCCCAAGCGTTTGAAGAAGCAGCCGCCAAGATACAGAGTGCTGAAGAAAGGGCCTCTGCAAAACTGGAAACCCTCCGAAAAAAACTTCTCAATGACGTGCATGGTGAATTAGAAAAAATCAGGGAACGATTCAGTCAGGAAGCAGAAAACAAGGAAAAATCCCTGAATAGCGAATTCTGTGAGATCGTTGAAAATATCGAAAGAAAAGAGGGAGACACATTCCATGAAATGGTGCAGTCATCCCAAACAGATCTCAAACGCATCGCGGACATCTATCAGCAGCAAGTTTCACTCTTGTTCAGTCTGGTGACAGCCGATCGCTTGGAAAAAATCAGAACTGCCTCAAGCATTCAGGATTTTGATATCAGGCTGTCAAAACAAACATCACAGAACCAAGGCGATATCCCGGACAAAAACGAATCCACAGACGAAGAGAATTTTGCAAAGCCTGAAACAGAATCCGAAAACTAAATACGCTGTGGAACTCAAAATTTGCGTGTTTTCCCGGTCGGGTGTAGAAGGACCATCAGTTTTTGCGCCTTGAAATCCTCTCAAAAAGAAAAGGCAAACGGCAAAAACAACGCTTTAAGCTCATTTGGTATAATTTATATTCTTTTATGCTATGTTATATGTGTTTTGTGCACTTATGTTTGTTTTTTGTGTTTTGTAACTTTTTATTGTGTTAATTATTGTAAAATAACTTCTTGCATTTTTTTGTAGCACAATAAAATACATATTAAAGACAATTGCTTGTCTTGTATCCATATAATAACTTATTTTTGCTTATTTGTTTTTGATATATAATCTTTTGTCTAATTGTATGTATATTATGATACTATTATCACTCCTCAGCCGACAATCGGAACATTGCTGAGCATGGACGGCCCTTTACTTAACTTCTAGCCGGAAACTGCTGCTTCCTGTGTCTCTGTTCGCTGATCCTCTGTTTTTATGACATACACGATGTAAGCCGAAAGCACCGCAGCGAAAAAACACCAAACCGAGAAAAACGCAAAACTATAGAAGTAAAGAGTAATAATTATAGACCCGACGATGAGACCCCCGAAAACGAGTATTTTCTTGTTACTCGCCAGAAAAAACGGTGTTACCGTCACCACTAAGTACATGAGAGTATAGATGTTTCTGTGCAAATCCCCTCGGGACGTTTCGTAGGCTATGCAGTCATTGCAAATCCTTGTGGTGAAAAGTGTCGTTCCAATGATCAATGGAACATAGACCAATACACCGACTACAGCTCCTGCAAAAGTCAGCACAAGCAGAACCTTCCTTCTCCACGTTTTTTCCTTTTCTATGTTCCAGACCATGAAGGGCACATAAAAAGGCCACAAGCCAAATGCAAAAAACAGGAACAGGTATGAAAAAATCTTTACTTGTGTTTCATTCTGATTCAGTAGTCCCAGCCAAACAAATCCTTCAGTGAACTGCTGAATGCCGAATATCAGCGGCAATAACGCCAAGGCAATGTATTTTCTGTTTATTTTCAGGCTCTCTCTTGCGCTATACCCACCAAGGGGAACCAAAGCAGCGCTTGCGGCAAAACTGGCAGTCGGCGAAAAGCACATTTTCATCCTCCATTCATCTATGAACTATCTCTTACCCCCCTGCCGATGTATTAAATCTAACACTCTATGCCTTGAGAGTAAAGAAGCCAAGGCCGCCACTCAACTGTCTATAATCCCCCGTAGCGGAATAGCAGCGGAATAATGGAAAGATGTTTTAAAAAGGAGGGATTTTTCGAGTCGGACCTACCCGGTTCCGACATAGAAAACCTTGACATGGGAAAAAAAGTGACATTTCAAGAAATATTCACTTGTAACGGTCGAAAAAGAGATTGAGACTTTTAGTGTTGACCCTGGACGGAGATCTTGGAGTGTGATCGAAAAAAAGGGACGAATAAGAGCGGGTTCTGCGGCCGACTACTTTGCATTGTCAAGGATTTCGAGCGAAGTTTTTTCCATTTACGGCGACTACACGGAGATACTTCCCGGTTACTTGCTGTGTGAATTCGTGAAAACTTTCATCTACGAAATAGACGAAGATTTCGCAGGGTTTATCCAGGTTTTTATCGACGAAAAGAAACTGAAGAAGACGCGCGTTCTAAACGCCGATGTCTTGTCCGTGGCGGTTACAACCAGGCACCAAGGTCGGGGGGTTGGTACGGCCCTGTTTGAACATTTGCTTCGATTCATGGATACTCTGGCTGAAAAAAGCTGTCATGCCGAAATACAGCTTACCGTCGCACACACAAACAACCGTGCAATAAAGTTTTTCCGGCGTTTGGGTTTTGAGCTTGACGGCCGGGAAACCGGAAACTACAGCGGGGGGCAAAGAGCGCTCGTAATGAGCCGCTGTCTTAAAAGCCGGCCGGATCAAACGGCCCGAACCAGGAGTGAATAATGATTTCACGATACACCCGTCCCGAGATGATGCAGATATGGTCTGATTCGAACCGATACAAAAAATGGCTGCTGGTGGAGTTGGCCGCATGCCGCGCAATGGAAAAAACCGGGATCGTACCGGAGGGTACCGCCGACCAGATCGTACCGTTCATGGAAAAACTGGACCCGGCCCGAATCGAAACCATTGAAGCTCGCACAAAACACGATGTAATTGCTTTTCTGACGCACGTGGAAGAGTTAGCAGGCCCACCGGCTCGCTGGTTGCATCTCGGCATGACATCCTCGGATGTATTGGACACCGCGCTCGCTCTCCAAACGAGGGAAGCCATGGAGCTGATCATCGAAAAAGCCGAGTCGTTAAAAACCGTCTTGCGAGAGCGATCTTTGGAACACAAGGACACAGTCATGGTGGGTCGAACTCACGGAATACACGCTGAGCCCACCTTGTGCGGCCTAACGTTCGCGCTTTGGTATACTGAAATGGACAGAAATCTGCATCGGTTGCGCCGCGCTATGAAAGCCATATCCGTCGGCAAAATATCGGGTGCAGTCGGCACTTATTCCAATTTTCCACCCACGGTCGAGAAGGAGGCGCTTGCGTCTCTCGGCTTAACCCCGGAGATACCAGCGACCCAGATAGTACAAAGAGATCGTCACGCGGAAGTCATGGCCGCTCTTTCCATTACCGCTGGTGAAATCGAAAAGATAGCGCTTACAGTGAGAGGATGGCAACGCACTGAAACAGCCGAGGCATCAGAAGCATTCACCAAGGGCCAAAAGGGCTCATCCGCGATGCCTCACAAGAAAAACCCCATTCTGAGTGAAAATCTCTGCGGATTGGCACGCGTCGTAAGGAGCCACCTTGTTTCGTCGATTGAAAACATCGCCTTGTGGCACGAGCGGGATATAAGCCATTCTTCAGTGGAACGGGTTGCGTTTCCGGACGCTACAACAGTGCTACATTTCATGCTCCACCGGGCTGAATCCTTGGTGAAGGGACTTGTCATAGACAAGGAGCGCATGAAAAAAAATCTGGATATCACCGGCGGGCTCGTGTTCAGCGAAGCCGTGATGCTTGCGCTGATCAAAACGGGCCTCGGCAGACAGGAGGCCTATGAACAGGTCCAGAAATGCGCGATGGAGGCTCATGAAAGCCGGGGTGCCTTGTCATTCAAAAATGCTTTGAAAAAAAACAAGAATATCGCGGAAAAACTACCTGGCGAAAAAATCGAGAAACTCTTTGACTTGAAACATCATCTCAGGCACACAAGTGAAATCTATGAAAAGGCCCTTGCGCCTGATTGATCATCCGGACATATACTCGTATGTGTTCATGACAAATAACCGTTTAAAAGCTGCAAAACCGAGGTGCAAATGAACAAAGATTTCGAAACTAACTTCAAAGAAGGTGCTGCAGTGGATCCGTCAGCCCTGCGCGGGATGCTTCAAAACACCCTGACAACAACCGACTTTCCCCAACTCGGTGAACTGCAAAGAGGAAAGGTCCGGGATTGTTACGTAAAGGGAAACACCCGGTACATTATCGTAACCGACAGAATCTCCGCGTTCGACGTGGTAGTGGGAACAATTCCCCTGAAGGGTCAGGTGCTAAACGCTGTATCCGTCTTCTGGTTCGATTTAACAAAGGACATCGCTCCGAACCATGTGATAGACGTTCCCGACCCAAACGTCCTGGCAGCCCAGGAGTGCCGACCGTTTCCAGTGGAAATGGTCATGAGGGGGTATCTCACCGGGTCCGGAGAAACTTCTATCTGGCGAGCTTATGAACGAGGAGACAGGGTTTTTTGCGGCCATAGTTTGCCCGAAGGCATGAAAAAACACCAAAAACTGGAAACCCCGCTGCTAACACCTTCCACCAAGGCGGCCCACGGTGAACATGACAAGTCGGTTTCAAAAGAGGAAATTCTGTCGATGGGGAAAATCTCTGAAAAGCAATTCGATGAAATGGAGGAATACGCGACAACGTTGTTCCGTTTCGGACAGAAAACCGCGGCCCAAAGAGGACTCATTCTCGTAGACACGAAATATGAATTCGGCATGAACAGTGAAGGGAAGATCGTGCTCATAGACGAAGTTCACACTCCCGACTCCTCGCGGTATTGGTATGCCGACGACTATGAAACCCGCCACTCACAGGGTCTTGACCCTCGCTCGCTCGACAAGGAATACGTACGGAGATACCTTCGGGAAGAAATGGGGTTTTCGGGAGACGGCTCCCCACCCGACCTTCCTGATGAAGTAAGGCTCGAAGCATCGCTTCGGTACCTGGGTTTATACAAAGATGTAACCGGAGAAAACCTGCAAACCGACATGCAGGAACCGTTTTCAAGGCTGAAGTCGAACTTGGGACTGGAATAGTCCTGAAAAGAGGTTGCATGTGTGGTGTATTCGGAATATTCGGACATCCCGAGGCAGCCAAGCTGACCTACCTGGGACTTCACGGCATCCAGCATAGGGGTCAGGAATCCGCGGGAATTGTTTCAGCTGATAAGGATCGGCTCTTCTCGATCAGGGATATGGGCCTGGTCGGCGACATTTTCACATCCGAACGATTGAAGTTTCTCCCTGGATCGGCTGCAGTCGGGCATGTCCGCTATTCTACGGCGGGAGCATCCCGACTGGCCGAAGCCCAGCCGTTCGCGGTTGATTGCATCCACGGTTCCCTTGCAGTGGCCCACAACGGAAACATCGTCGACGGAGAAGACCAGAGACTCGCCTTGGAAAGCATGGGGTCGATTTTTCGATCCACCGCAGATACCGAGGCTATAATTCACCTCATGGCCAGAAGCCGCTCTTCGGACCTGGGCGGACAACTAGCGGACGCTTTAAGCCAAGTACGGGGCACATATGCGATTGTCGCTCTTTCATCAGGCGTCATGGCCGCTGTACGGGATCCCATGGGCATCCGCCCACTTGTGCTGGGCCGCCTGGACGGAGCGTTTGTTGTTGCGTCTGAAAGCTCGTCGTTTCGACTGATTGGAGCGGAAACGATTCGTGAATTAGCGCCCGGCGAAATGGTGGTAATCGACAAGGGGGGTCTTCAGAGTTTCCACCCCTTTCCGCCGGTCTCCCCGCGATTTTGTGTCTTTGAACAGATTTATTTCGCGCGCCCCGACTCCATCCTGGAAAACCGGTCCGTCTACCTTGACAGGGAGCGGATGGGACAAAGGCTGGCGCAGGAACAAGGCGTGGACGCGGACATCGTCGTGCCGGTGCCCGACAGCGGAACGACATCTGCTCTCGGGTTTGCAAGGGAAAGCGGAATCCCCCTGGCCATGGGCTTGATCCGAAGCCACTACGTGGGACGCACCTTCATAGAACCGGAACAATCCATACGGCTCTTCGGAGTCAAGTTGAAACTATCCGCGGTGGCCGGCGTACTGAACAACAGAAACGTTATCGTCATCGACGACTCCATCGTTAGAGGCACAACATCCCGAAAAATCGTCAAGCTGATACGAAACGCCGGTGCAAAAGAAGTTCATCTCAGGATTTCTTCGCCTCCGACGATGTACTCCTGCTTTTACGGGATCGACACGCCTAACCGTCGAGAACTGATAGCTGCAAATCATTCCACCGAAGAAATCGCGCAATACACGACTGCGGATTCTCTCGGTTACCTGAGCAGGGAAGGTCTCATGTGGGCCGTAGGGGATCCTTCCGGAAAGCATCACTGCGATGCATGCTTTACCGGAGACTACCCGATAAGAAAGACGGAAATGCAAAACCGAAGCCGGCAACTCCGCCTTGTAAGCACTTAATCCACCCTTGGACCATTGAACCCCCGACCCACTGAACCTCAAATGAATTTTTTTCAAACGTGAGAATCTGCTTGATCCGCGGCGGGGTTGTTTGTTTGATCGTCCGGGTCTTATATGTAATTAATCCCCAGGGATCCGGGATGGAGAATTTTTGAAAGTCTTTGAAAAGACTTTTGAAAAAACACGGTTCGAGCAAAATGGTCCTCGTTGGAGCACATAAAAATGATTGATTCGGAAGACAGGTTGAAATCCGGGCAAAGCAATGAAGATAAGAACAACCGCAAGTCCGGAGTCGTTGCCGGCCGCTCACTCGTCGAAGCGGGTTTTTGGCGGCTTTTTTGGAAAAATTGTTTTGTCCAAAAAAAGGCCTTCTGGCTCTCTTCAGCCGGATTGTGGATCGCCGGAATAACAGCAGCCGGGATTTTCGTGGCCGCCGACATTGCTTACAATCGGTTACCCATACCCCCTATCGATGACACTTACATTCACTTCCAATACGCAAAACAGCTCGCGCGCGGGTTTTTCTTCCGGTATTTTGACGGTGACCCGGTGTCCACCGGCGCCACGAGTTTTATCTACCCCATACTGCTGGCGCCTTTTTGGAAACTCGGCATGAGGGGGAACACGATTATTTGGGCCGCTCACATTTTGAACTTTCTGAGCCTTGCAGCTTCGATGACCTTTGTTTACGCAACCCTTCGCCGGGTGCTCCATGAAGACAAGGTGCTTGCCTGGATGGGAGGCCTACTTACGGGCATGAGCGGATGGTACCTCTGGGGGGTGACTTCCGGAATGGAAATAGCAGTCAACTCGTGCGCTATCGCATGGCTTATTTACGCTCTTACCCTGTACATACAGGAAAACCGGAAATACCCCCTTGGTGTGGGGATAGCCTTGCTTTCAATGGCCAGGCCCGAGGGGTTGGTGATGAGTTATGCCGTTGTTTTCTTTCTGTGGCTCCACGATGTTCTTTATGTTCAAGGGTGTCGCAAGGAACAAGACACCACGGAAAAAGCAGAATCCGACGATTCGGAAAAGAACCTTTCTCATGAAACTGCAGGCGGATTCAAAAAATGGATCGCCGCGGGTTGGAGGGGAATGCAATCCCTCGGGCTGCCGCTGTGGATCGGCCTTGCAATCGGAACACTGCCCACGATAATCATGATGGCGGCCTCCGGGCACACAACCACTAACGGGATGATCGTGAAATCCCACTTTGCCATCGACATGGATTGGGTGCGTTATATCTGGGAAACAGGGCGCACAATAGCGGCAGTGCCGGGTCGACTTCTATGGTCACCTAACAGCGTGGTCCACGGCCTCATGATCATCGGGGTCGTGCTCGGCATCGCTTCGCTTTTATGCGGAAAACTGCGGGACAAAGATGGAAACCCGAACAAGGCCATGGGCATGGCTGTGATCGGGGCCTTTCTTTCCATAATTGCTTTCTACGGCTTCTTGATGGAACACGTCACGCATCACAACCGATATTACATGCCCTATCAACCCCTGGTGGTTATGACATTGATCATCGGCATCCATGCTCTGGGCTCTGCACTCAAGGAAAGGCTGGGAACAGCGTTCCGCAGGTCCGCTACCGTTGTTCTTTTGCTCATCGGAATCGGAAGCGTAGGAGAATGGGCCCGGATTTATGCCCACAATTGCAGCGACATCGCAGACACTTACCTCCCGATGTCTGCGTGGGTCAGGGAAAACGTGCCGAAAGACGTCTCAATCGCGGTACACGACGCGGGAGCCATTCCGTACCTGGGAGAGCGAAAATGCCATGATATAATCGGCCTCGTTTCAAACGAATTCCGGGTCCCGGGAGGCGGACGCTCGGACGCAGTGGCATGGGAAGTAATGAACAGGCTCAGACCCGGTTACATGATCATCTATCCCGGGTTTTTCCCTCAACTGGCGCGCCTGCCTGTTTTCAGAAAAGTGCATTCCGTCCGCATTCCTAGGGTGACAATCGCCGGAGGACCGGAAAAGGTAGCTTACAAAATCCTCTGGGATCAACTTGCTCCCGGCGATCAGCCTCATGGAAGACCGGGCAATGATTCAACCGCGTGGCGAATAGTGAACTCGGTAAATCCCGGAGACCCGGTAAACGAAGAAACGCACTCCTATATCGTAGACCACGGCCGAATCAGAGGCGCGGCCCGTTTCCGGCTCTCGGTTTTCAGGGTGAACGGCCGGCATTTGATAGATGGAGCAAGGGTCTATTCCGGCCGCGAATCCTTCAAAGCCGGTCCGCTGGATCCGTCCCGTCCCATGCTTCTCGGAGTGAGAACCCTCCTGGATGGAAAAACCAGGTTGAAAGTATCCATAGACGGCGAAATGCTTGAAGGCTACTGGGAACTGGAACATTCCTACAAAGGAAACAATAATGAAGCCTACCTTGAAATCCCCGCAAGCGCTTTGAAATCAAAACGGCCCAGAATTACCATAGAACCGATGGACGGCAGAGATTTTGCGTCTTATCAATATCTGGTTTTGCAACCTTAGATGAAAGCCGGCAGGGTTTAGAAACGCCGAAACAGGGCAGGCGCGGAAGCAACATGGACAAAAACAAGAACAAAGATCCTGAAACAGCATCTAAAAACAGGGTCCACTCTGCACAAGCGAGCGCTGCGGTAAAATTCAGCCGGTTGTTTTCAGGCGTTCTGTTTCCAGTCTTTGCCATCTTGATTCTGAGCGGGGGCGTTTTCTGCCTCCTTCGGGTGAGAAAAGTGCTGTATGAAAACGCGGGGGGGTTACGAGTGTCGATGTCGACACCCGGCGGGCCGGAAGAGATCGTCCACCCCACGCCCGACCTGGATGAAACAACTATCCCACCCTCCACTCAAAAGGTGATTTACAAGGGTTGGCTCTGGGTGCATCGAACCGGAAAATTCGTTTTTGCAACCCACATGCGCGGCCAAGTCGACTTCAGCATAAACGGCCGATCCGTGATACGGGATAAAACCAGACCCCGGCGAATCGAAGGACACCGCAATCCCATTGCACACCCGCGAAATCTCAAAAAAGCTCAAACGCCCATAAATAGAGGGTGGCAAAAAATCGAAATCATCTACACCCCCCCGGACGATACTCCCGGCGGCCTCCGCCTCCTGTGGCAACCTCCGGGAAGAAGAGGCGATCCCGAATACATTGACCCCGTTTTCCTGAGCCCCTCAATGGAGAAACCGAAAACACCGGGACCCTCCACCCCACGGCTGAGAGATGGAGTCATTGCAACTGCGATCCTGATCCTGTTATTGCTCTTTGCGGCCGCTCTTTTTCGTTCGCCGCTCAGATCTTTCATAGGGCGGTGCAAGAAAGACCCTTCTTTCAGACTGCAACTCTACGCGGCCTTGGCTCTCTTCATCCTGGCTGCGGGTGTTCGAGTCGTCAACATCGGGGCCGCCGGGCAAACATGGGACGAAGACGTTTATTTCGGCGCCGGCCGCAATTACCTCCAAAACCTCCTTGCGTTGGATTTTCGCCCCGAAAGTTGGGTCTGGAACCTGGAGCATCCGCCGGTTGGAAAGTACATCATCGGATGGGCTTCTTTGTGGTCGGAATCCATGAACCCAGCCCGCGCCGTCCAGGCTCTGCTCGGAGCACTTACAATTTCAGCTTCATTTCTTGCGGGAAAACGACTTCTTGGATGGTTCCCCGCGCTCACAGGCTCACTGTTGCTCCTCTTTTCGCCCCACCTTATCGGCCACTCGAAAATAGCCGGTCTTGAAACCCCTTCGGTAGCGTTCATCACCTTGTGTGTACTCACCTACCTGGCAACGATCCCCTCGGGCGACTCCACCTCGCAGGCGGCTTCAAAAACAACATCCCACCCCAACGCTCTGCTCATCGCAACCGGTTTGTTTTGCGGCCTGGCTCTTTCAACCCGCTGGCTCAACGGTGCCGTCTTGTTTCTCATCGCTTCACTGTTTCTCGTGGACATTGCACCACAGCTAAAGAAACGAACGGAAAAGGTCCATGTTCACCCGGCCATATTTTTGGTTCCGGTGATCATGTTCGCCACAACATTTGTGATATGGCCCAGGCTCTGGAGCCACCCTTTTTCCAGGATAGCGGAAACCTTCGGACACTATCCCGAAGCTCTCACCGTAAAAGAGTACTTTCTCGGAAAACACGTTTCCCCGCCTCCTCACTATTTTTTAACCTATTTTTCAGCCGTCGTGCCCGCTGTTTTCCTCGTTGCATGGTTTGCGTTTTTCGCGTCCTGGTGCGACAACTCGCGCAAGCGTTCATCCAAAACTTCAGTCACCGTGAGCGGAAGATCACACCTTATCCTGTTTCTGTGGTGGCTTATTCCCATGGCCGCGGGTCTTGCCGGCCCAATGAAACAAGACGGCATAAGGTACGTATTGCCCTCGCTCGTACCGGCCGCTCTCATGGCCGCTCAGGGCTTTTCCTGGCTGGCATCGCTCGTCACGAAGCTCGCGACATCCAGGCTTGCGACGGGAGATCAAACCGATCGCCGTTCAAGATGGATCATTGGGATTCTCGCTTTTGCATTCGTCCTGGAATCCATGGTCGCATCAGTCCGCATACACCCGTACTATATCAACTACTACAACTTTTTCTGGGGAGGCCCCAAAAACGTGGCTCAGAAACGTCTTCTCGAATTCAGCTGGTGGGGAGAAGGTCTTGAACCTGCGACCCACTGGATAAACAAAAACGCCCCCGAAAACGCCCGCGTGGCACTCCAAGTTCATGCCCGGCACGTGATGGTTTTTCGTCCCGACATTCGGGTCTCGGACAACCCGGCAAACGCTGATTTCATTGTAAGAGCGGGAGATGCTCTCCAAGCCCCCCCACCGCAAGGATTCAAGCCGGCACACTCGGAAACAGCCCGCGGAACCAACATCGTCGAAGTCTTTTCACGATAAGCAGGACGGACGACTCCCAACGGCGAATTGCAGTTGGGTGACAACATTGTTCATCAGCAGCTTCCCAGAAGGCTCGACTGGTAGGAGGGTCCGCGGCCGGCGTCATAGTTTATCGGGATGATATGCACCGGTTGTGGCAGAGATGTATTGTTGAGATCCGGAAACGGGCCGATGAAAACACCGTGTTCGCCAGGGCCGAGAACGTCCTTGTAAAAATCCAGCCCATACCGAATGCTTGCTCCCAGACCCTCCACTTCATCCAGGAAGTCCTGGAGCTTGTCATATATATCCCATATTGTCTCGTCCTCGCCCGTGTTTATAAGGTTCCATGCCGACTCCACGGCTGAAGTCAAGTTCGGGCCGATGATGATGAACCGGTTTTTGCCCGGAATCTCATTAAACCTGTACCCATAAATCGTGGTCTCATAATCCGGGCAAATAACCGAAAAACTCGCGCTCCCCTGTATCAGCGTGATCTCGGGCCCGCCTTCCTGCGGCGGCCATATCCGGTCGACCAACCCACCCACGGCAAGGGTGTTGAAAGCAGTGTCGAGAGCTTTCAGGTATTTCCCATACACCTTGTTTATAAGCTTGATCCGAATATTGGATGAATTGAACATTCCCATGGCAAGAGAAATGAAACCGAACCTGGGAAAAATCGCCTCGTCTTGGGCCGACACCATGTCAGCGATGTAGCGTCCCAGGGCCAGTTCGATCGCGACTCCTTCATCCAACAACAATTCTTCGACCCGGACACGGGTATCCATCACCACCCCCGGTCCGGGAGACAAGGACTCCAAGACCTCTATGTGGTCCGACAATTCATTCGCGCCGGATGCAAACTCATCCACCTGCTCCTGGTCCAAATCCTCCGGGTTCATCCCGTCGACAACCATCCGCAAATCCCTCAGCAAATCACCTATATCGGAAATGGTTGCCTCGTATGCGTCGTCATCATCTGTGGGAGGAAAAACCTCCTCTATTTCATCGCGCGACGGAACTCCGCCGGGAAAATCACGAATCACATCCACTTCCCCGGCTGGAGGAATCGTCTCCAAACCCTCGACCGCAAGTTTCAGGTTTTCAAACGCGGCTATTGCATCAGCGTCATCGCCGCCATCCGAATCTCTTAAAGCACGCACCGCTCCGAGCAACGCTTCCATGTATCCGCCCGCTGTCCAGAAAACCGGATCAATCCACTTGCCTGTAACCACAACCCTCTCTTCCACGCTCAAACCCCAATCGCTTTTACTGCAAGTCACAACCGCTTCACCCCTCTCGGTGAACCTGTATATATCCCCATCCTTTTGATAGTCCGGGCCTGTGACGGAAATCTCCAGATTCCCTGGTTCATCCAATGGATCGTTCCCCTCGTCCAAATCATACGCATTGCAAACCACTATCAGCTCACCCCCGTCGCGCTCCCGCGCTAGGACCATCGCGGAAAGTTGAATCTCCAAAAACCGAGGTTCCACCTCTTCCACTCCCCCGTCCACATCTTCCCCTCCACCCCCGTCGCCGTCTTCAACCATTCCATCCACTATCTCCACAAAACCATCAGGATCCACCACCGAGCCGTCCTGCTCTTCTCCCTCGCCTTCCCCGCCTCCGCTTCCACCACATCCAGCACCCATCATGAAAAACCCCGCAAAAACCAGTGGGAAAAAAGCACACATAACCCTTCTCACCCAGACAAACTCCGGTTCACCTGAAACTCTTCCCTCCATTGTCTTAAACATCATCTACTCCTCTACTCCTCAAAACTTTATGATCAAAAACATCGCCCGGCATTTGATTTTACCCTGTGATCCGAAGACAGTATATCTGTTTTTTGACGACTTGCTAAACAATGCGATTTACGGTTGTCTATTTCCGGATACCATCGGAACTCACAATCATGATCATTCAATGCACCGGAAGACACAAGAATGGACAAGCCGACTAAAGATCAAAACATGAATCGGCGGTCTTTTTTCAAAGGGCTCGGAGCGGCCGCCTTGGGCGCCGCCGCAGCGAGCGGAAAACCCGTTTTCCCTGCAGCGTCTTTTGGATGTGCATCGCAACGTTGTTTAAGCCCTTCCCGGAATCCACCGAATCGGGGGGATTTGAGCGCAAAGGGGAATCCGGAAAGCAGTGCGGGTGTATCGGCTGGAAGGGAAAGGTGGAGGTCTTCAGTAGACATAAAGGTGAACCCTGCATTTGCGCAATGCTTTGTCGATTACTGTGAGCATCCGGACCCTGAAATCAAAAACAAACTGCTGGCCCATCCCGCGCTCGGTGCCCTGGTGCGTCACCGGTTGATGACGACCGGTCGGCGTCCGGAACGTAAACACTTATTGGAGCAACTCCTTTCTTCTTGTGCGCAGGCATCTGGAGCACGGCAGGTACTCGCCGGGTGGAAAAACAGCAGGGATGAAAAGCGACCGAGCCTCTTTTCCGCTGCAGCCGAAGCTTTGCGCTACCTGCCTCCCAAGACCAAGCTGGCCGGGACGCTCTTCCTGGTGGTCAACTACGATATCGGCATACCCGCGCCACCCGATGCAGCCCTGAACGTGGGCCATCCCCATTTTGTGCATAATGTCGATGAGCTTGCGCCCTATACGACACATGAGTTCCATCATGTCGGGTTTTTGGCGCATCGGTCGTTTCCCGGCCTCGATGGAATGCATTGCCGCGAAAAGTTACAGTCTTTGATCGACTATTTCACCCAGCTCGAAGGAATGGCGGTGCATGCGGCCTTTCCCATCCGCCGGCGGCATGGATGGTTGGAAAACGACGAAGACTACCGCGTTTATACGGATCCTAAGTTCGCTGATAAAGTCATTTCAAGGTATCACCAGGTATGCAAACAAGTACGGCTACACGACACGATTTCACAAGAAAACGCCGGGAAAGCGCTCACAGCGTTGTCTTCGGGCGAACGTCTATGGTACCGGATGGGTGCATTGACATCCTGGTCGATAGAGAAAAACCAAGGGCGCAAGCGTCTGGTTGATTCGATTCGCCGGCCCGGGATTTTCCGCCAAGAGCTTGACCGGTTGACGGATAAAAATAGAAACTCCCCGCAAACTGGTCTGATATAGTCCGGTGTGTACAACTCTACAGAATCTCATTGAGATCCGTTCCAGGAATCTGTTCATCCGGAGAAGGATTGACAAGCTGCCCTATGAACGGAATCGCTCCGGTGGCATGGTCTCGGATGAAAAATATGAAGGGCCTGTTGATATTCATTTCGACAGGTTGCGGGGGATCCGGCGCAAGACCTGCATCTGCATCCATCATTATCACGGCTGACGCCGCCGCAGCCTCAGTGCCGTTTTCATCTACCTCTACAAATGTCTTATGTAATACTGCACTGATAAACAAATCCTGGCTTCCTGTCATTCCGGAAAAATCAGCCCCGGGATTAACAAAAGCCGGATCATCAAATGCTTGCTCAATACCCAATGAAATAAGCGCGTCTTTAAGTCTAAACTCACCCTCGATCCCGAACTTGGGCATTCTCAGATTCACAAGGGTGGTTCTTGTTTCTCCGAGCAGGTATCCAAGCCTTTCTACATCAAGCATGTCGGCTTCTTCATCAAACAAACCTTCCCCTGGAAGAAGAATAACCTACGCTCAATTCGTTGCCGTCATACGGAATCTCAACCACCTGAATTTCGTCTGCTTCAGCGTACTTGTAATCACCCTGTCTGAACATGAAATCCACGTTGACCTCTTCTCCGTTAAGCATGAAGAAAGGTTTTTCGGTTGTACTATGCTCTTTAAACTGGTCTTTCCATGCAGCGTTGAAATAAATAGCATTGACCAGAACGAGTTTTGTAGCTGCGTTGACCATTCCTTTCGGAATAAGCTCTTCGATTCTGCCCTCGGTCATCTCTTCGACCCACTCATTTATTTCCTGCCTTATGTTTTCAGCGTCCTTCAGAAAATCAACAAGGAACATCACCGAACCGTAATGAAGCGCCAGAGTATCCAGAAACTCCTGCATAAATTCATAGTCTGACGCCGCCCAATGTGAGTTTACTATCCTGAGCCGGAAGGGTTCGTCATCCATACCCATCGCATCCTGTCCACGGCTGGACAACTCGGCTTCAAGTTGGTTGAACGCGGGGTGCAGCCTCTCCTTTGGAAGGAAAAAACGTCACAATCAACCGGCATGGCTGAAGCATCGGCGAAAGTCACGTCCGAGTTTATACGATCGTTAGGCAGTCTCCTTCCGTTGTGCCTTGATCTCACCGACAATCTCTTTAACGGACTTGCCTTTAAAAATTAGGCGCCGTTCTTCCGTATAGTTGCCGCCGCCAACTCTGAACTGATTCAAGAAACGAATTGTATCAACAATTCCAAGTTCCTTGATCAACGTATTTGTAGCCCGTTGGTTTACATCAGAAATAGGTTGAATTATTGTCATTTGATGACCTCCGATGTAAGATTAAGTACGGAAATAATTTTACAGTTCAATTTGACGTCTTTTATGTTTACGGACAAGCAACCCTCGACCGCCTCATATATGTTTCCAGGGAAAATTCTCCTGTCTATCGCATCATTATGTCTGCCGTTATTGTATCACGCAAAAAAACTCTCAAGCAGGCTACATGGAGAATAATTTTATGTCTCTCCCGATAGCCGCTCCATACCCGAAGGTGAAAAAGAAATTATTCACCTGAGCCGTACCGCCTGAAGTATTCTGAGGCACGGACGCAATATTGTACAAAAGATTCATGCAACTTGGTGATGGTGAGTCATGACTGTAGTTATGGTCCTCACCGGTTCATCAGTTTGAGTGTACGGCGACACTGCCTTAAAATCGATTGGCGGATTCGCTGTATGATGGGCGAATCTCCGTGTCGGGCGCTATGGGCATCAGCGATGGCATCAAAAGTCTTGGGTATTTCGACAGCAAGAGTCCCGCCGATTGCCTCGAGCAACGCGAAGTCGTTTGAAATCGAAATTCCGAGTTGACGCGCTACGGCAACACGTAGATTGCCCTCCGGCAACAAATTTGCGAAAAAAGCATGCGATGCTCTACTGCGATTGAGTCCGGCCGCCAGGGGAAGCGAAATGGATATTGAAAACGATTGAGGGTCATCCAGCCAGGAATCTGCATACTCAAAGGCGATACGGTCATCGGCTTGACGATGGACAACACCTACAAGTTTTTCATGGAAAAATACATTCAACGCATCGCTCATGGATTATTTTGCCTGTTGCGGCCGGAACCACGGGCTCCCGCCGCCGTTGACCCTCTTGGGACAACCAACACATCAAGACCCATACGCTGTAGGACTTGAAGCACCTTGCCGACCACGGCAGTTTCTTTGCCACGTTCCAACTCAGAGAGAAACCGCGTGCCGACCCCTGCCAGTGCAGCAGCCTCGTTCTGTCGTATGCCAAACTCTTTGCGATACTCACGAATGATCGATCCCAGATCAGAAACAGATGTGATTATACCGTACGGTATTCAAGACGTTCTTTTTCAACGCTCAAACCCCATTGCAAGGGGTTCCAAAAACAGATCTCCTGAAGAGCCGTTCTTTGCGAAAGAGGTTTGGCGGATGAAAATCGAAACCCGCTGTTAAATATCCAGTGCGAGAGGTTTTTTCTGATTGCGCAAAATATCCCTGCAGAAGATTTGATTCAGAGAAAGACGGGTTTGATTAAGCGGAACGACCGGCACACGTTTTTCTTTTTTGCCATTCTCCACCAAACTATCTTGACAAAACCGCGACTTCAGCAGGAAGTTGTTAGATGCCGCCATGTGGGATGAACGTACTCCACATCGTGCAAGGTCATCCCACAAGCATTGGAAGGTTGAATAGTCATGATCAAGGAACTCAGGCTTGTCAATTGGAAAAGCTTTCAAGATGCCAAGCTTTACATCGATCCATTAACCGTATTGATCGGCAGCAACGCCGGCGGAAAATCCAACGCTCTGGATGCACTTCTCTTCCTGAATCGTGTAAGCCAGGGTGTCGCTATTTTTCCAGCGATCGCTGGAAATGGAAACCTTCCCGCTCTTCGCGGGGGCATAGAGTGGATCTGCCGCAAACCGGAAAACCGATTCAAGCTATCGGTTATACTGGAGAGCGACAAAGAGAAACAGGATTACCGTTATGACCTGACCGTGCTGGTCAATGGCACAAGGGCCGAAGTTCATGCGGAAAAGCTTTCTCTTCTGACCTATGGCCCAAGAAGCGAGAGAGAAAAAATACTTTTTCAGACCAAGCAGGAAGAATCCAATTCGCCGGGAATACCCACTTGTTTCCCAACAGAAACCCAGGGTCGCGGCAAGCGGTTTGATTTGAAACGCTCCAATATCATTATCGCTCAGGTCGAAACCCTGAATGTTAGGAAAAAAGTGCAGGAAGGAGCGAAACGCGTACTCTCCCAGATGCAGAAGATATTCGTCTTTGATCCCATTCCCAGCCACATGCGCGATTACACGGCGCTGTCGGAAAAACTGCTGCCCGACGGCTCAAATATCG
Source organism: Myxococcales bacterium (assembly GCA_007131745.1). Next base: position 13,295 of record SLPX01000423.1, on the reverse strand, counting down.
CCGGAGTTCTGGCGGGTATGGAAGAAGAAAGAAGATCAAATGCTGAAAGAAACCTGACCCATTACCTTAAAGAGTTGCCAGAACGCGACATCAGACGAATTTGGACGGAGCCGGTCGGCAAATTCAAGACCGATGCCATGCTCTATTGTGAAGAAGGTTGGGAAAACCAGCCGGCACACGTGGTGGATGCGCGCGGAATGTCCGACGGCACATTGCGCTATCTGGCCGTTGTCACAGCCCTTTTGACCCGTGAGCCCGGCAGCCTGCTGGTGATCGAAGAGGTGGATAACGGCCTGCATCCTTCGCGGGCACGTTTTCTTGTCGACATGCTTAAAAAACTCGGACAGGAACGAAATATCGATGTGTTGGTGACCACTCACAATCCTGCCCTGCTGGATGCAGCCGGTGTTTCCATGGTACCCTTTATTACCGTAGCTCATCGTGATGACATCACCGGATTCAGCAAACTGACGCAACTCGAAGACATCCGGCAATTGCCGAAACTGATGGCCGGCGGCGGCCTTGGACGCCTCTCCACGGAAGGGCATATCGAATTCGCCCTCAAGCAGGAGGGCGGAAGGTGAAACGCGTTCTGATCATCGATACCAGTATTCTGTGCGTCTGGCTTGATGTTCCGGGAATGGATGGATGCGGACCGGATTATGACAAGTGGGACAGACAGAGGGTTGACCAAAAAATTGAAGCCGAGAAGGATGTCAATACGGTTTTCGTATTGCCGTTGGCGACCATTATCGAAACCGGCAACCATATCGCTCAAGCCGCCCATAGCCGAAGAGAACGAGGGAACCGATTGGCGGATTTGATGCGTAAAAGCGCAGACCGGCAAACGCCATGGGCGGCTTTTTCCGACCAGTCTGTGTTGTGGTCTTCAGAAAAACTAAAGGATTTGGCCGATTCATGGCCCGATTTTGCAGCACAAAGACTGACTTTGGGTGACGTCACCATAAAGGATGTTGCCGAACATTACGCCCGGATGGGGTATGAGGTGGAAATCCTGACCGGCGATCATGGACTGATGGCGCATCAGCCTGTTGCGCCTGTCCCAGTGCCCAGGCGAAGGCAACCGCGATGAAGCCGAGCTTAGGACTGGTATCACGATGCTTACCAAGGCGACTGCGGCACTGGACTCGATGATCGACAACTCAGCTCACGTGGCTGGTTCATTCTGTTGTTGTGCAATCATCATCTCTTTTCAACAAGTCGACCGTTGAGGTACCTGTGAAGGATGCTCGAAATCAGGGTTTGGTATGGAAGTCCGTCTTATTGACAGCCGGGGGTGGTTTGCTATAGTCCGCCGATGCTGTTTTGCGGCCCTGTGACAACTCCGCTGAGCGCTTAAACCCCTGATTAGACGGGGTGATCAGGGCATCGCAAACAGAGCTTTTTCGTTTACCTTCATTCATAAATCCGTGGATTTTATCTGCGGATCCAGGAGTACGGCGCCGTGGATTTAAAAGACACACTCAACCTGCCGAAAACCGATTTTCGCATGAAGGCCAACCTTGCGAAAAGAGAACCTGAAATTCTGAAAGAGTGGGAAGATACGGATCTCCACGAAAAAATTCTTCAAAGCCGCAAGGACGGTCCTCTTTTTGTTTTACACGACGGCCCTCCATATGCGAACGGAAATATTCACTACGGCCATATTTTGAATAAGGTGCTCAAAGACATTGTCGTCAAGTACCGGACGATGACCGGGGCAAAGACATATTTCCGGCCCGGCTGGGATTGCCACGGCCTTCCCATCGAGATCCACGTCGACCGGACCCTTGGCAAGGAAAAAGACTCGGTTCCGCTCGTGGAACGCAGGCGTCTTTGTCGTGATTACGCCTTGGATTTTGTGGACGTGCAGCGTGAAGAATTCAAGCGGCTCGGATGTTTCGGAGATTGGGAGAAGCCCTACCTTACTCTGGACAAGGAATACGAGGCGACAATCGTCAGGGAGCTTGGCAAGTTCATCGAAGGAGGATACCTGTACCGCGGCAGAAAGCCGGTATACTGGTGCGGATCCTGCAGCACCGCCCTGGCCGAGGCGGAAGTGGAGTACGGAGAGAGAAAATCGCCGTCCATATACGTGAAACTGCCGCTCGAAGAAGACCCGTCATATCTGGGGGATTCTTTCAAGGGAAAGAAAGTCAACCTGGCGATCTGGACGACCACGCCCTGGACCATTCCGGCCAACCTGGCGGTCGTAGTGTGGCCCGACTACAAATACCAGGCGATTGAAATCAATGGAGAGTATTACATTGTCGCAAAAGAGCTTGCAGATTCTTTTCTTGAAGACTGCAAACTGGATGCACAAAACAGAATAGAGATCGATGTCGAGCAACTGGTGGGAAAGCGATACACGCACCCCCTGATGAAACCAAAAAAAGAAAACGATTTTCGAGTATGGTCCGCTCCGCACGTGACACTTGAACAGGGAACAGGACTTGTGCATACAGCGCCGGGCCACGGCGCTGAGGACTATCGTGTAGGCATTGAACACGACCTGGACATTTTTGCGCCCGTAGACGATAAGGGATGCTTCACCTCCGAAGCGCCGGCATATGAGGGAAAATACGTTCATGAGGCGAACGACGCGGTAATCGCCGACCTGGTGGAAAAAAACGCCCTTTTGAACCCGAAGGGTCAGCAGGTGGAACACTCCTATCCAAACTGCTGGCGCTGCAAGCAACCAATCGTTTTCAGGGCGACACCCCAGTGGTTCGCCGACCTGGAACATAACGGGTTCAGGCGGAGAGCGCTGGAAGAAATCGACAAGACGAAGTGGATTCCACACTGGGGCCGTGACCGCATCTTCGGCATGGTGGAAGGACGTCCGGATTGGTGCCTTTCTCGCCAGCGAGTATGGGGAGTGCCTCTTCCCATTTTCTATTGCAACGACTGCGACGAACCGTTGCTGGACGCGGATACCGCCTATCACGTGGCCGATCTCTTCGCGGAGCACGGCTCGGATCACTGGTTTGAAAACGAACCAAGCGCTCTGATCCCCCAAGATTGCAAATGCAAGAAATGCGGCTGCTCGAAGTTCAAGAAAGAAACGGACATCGTGGACGTTTGGTTTGAATCAGGGGTGAGCTGGGCCGCGGTTTGTGAAAAGGATAAAGCGCTTGGAATACCGGTGGATCTCTACTTGGAGGGAAGCGATCAGCACAGGGGTTGGTTTCACTCAGCGCTTCTCACCGGGGTCGCAACCAGGAACGCGGCGCCTTATAAGGCTGTTTTGACTCACGGCTTCGTTGTGAACAAGGATGGACAGCCTTACTCGAAAACCCTGAAAAACTACTCGCCCCCCAATAAGATCCTGGATCGGTCGGGCGCGGAAATATTCCGCCTCTGGGTGGCGTCCGAAGATTACAGAAACGACATCCGGATTTCGGAAGAAATCCTGAAAAGACTGGGCGAAGGTTATCGGCGTATCCGGAACACCTGCCGTTTTCTCCTGGGCAACTTGTCGGACTTCGACCCCGAAAAAAATTACGTTGCGCCTGAAGAAAGAGAAGAAGAAGATCGGTGGATCCTTTCCAGGGTGGAAGGACTCATAGAAAAAACTGCAAGAGCCTATGAACAGTACGAGTTTCACAAGGTTTATCACTCTCTCTTGAGTTTTTCTTCAAACGACTTGAGTTCCCTCTACCTGGATATCGTAAAAGATCGGCTTTATTGCGAGGAAGAGACCGGCAAAACAAGGCGGTCCGCCCAGTCGACCATTCACGACATAGCGAAAACACTGGCGCTTATTTCCGCTCCGATCCTGAGCTTCACATCGGAAGACATCTGGAAATACATTCCAAGCATCGAAAGAAATACTGAAAGTGTTCATCTCGGCCGTTTTCCAAAGTTGCAGCCGGAAAACAAGAATGCAAAGCTGGAAGAAGCATGGGACGAACTGAAACTGGTACGGAGCGCGGTGACCAGGGCGCTCGAGCCATTCCGGGCGGAAAAACATCACAGCCTTGACGCCTCTGTAATCCTGAAGCCGGCATCCGATTTCCAACGAAAGGTCCTGGAGGAGAGATCTGCTGCTCTGGCGGATTTGTTCATCGTGTCAAGAGTCTCCATCACCGAAAACAATCGAGAAGAGAGCGATTTGGAAGAACCCGAAGTCACGGTGGAACACGCACCCGGGATCAAGTGCCCCAGGTGTTGGAAAAGAACCGAAGAACCCGTCGACGCGGGACAATGGGGGGAAGTCTGCCCCCGTTGCGGAAGAGTGCTTGAAAAGTCATATAGCTGATCTAACGCAAACAACCCGTCGGGAAAAATGCACCGGCGAAAAAGACACGCGGAACAACATTAGGTAACCGCCGGCTTTTGAAAAGAGGTTTCATGCGTCCTGAAATGAAAAAACGTTATCTGATCCTGGCAATCGTCGGACTGACATCTTTTGCAGCAGACCAGGCGACAAAAATCTGGGCGCGCAGTGCTCTTCGTTCACCCCATGCCCGGCGATATGTAGAAGACCCGGATGACGGAAAACAGGATAGAATTCCAATCATCGACGGTCGATTCGAGTTTCGCCTTTCTTTCAATCCAGGTGCGGCTTTCGGAATGTTCGCCGACGCCAAAGGGGGCCGCTGGTGGTTGATCATAGTGGGCATCTTCGCTCTCGGCTTGATCTTTTACCTGCTCCACCGGCCCGAGGCTGAATCAACCACGTTCATTACGGCGTTGTCGCTTGTAACCGGAGGCGCGGTAGGTAATTTATGGGACAGGATCCTATACGGAGAAGTGACCGACTTCATTGTTGTCTGGGTAACCGAACGGATAAGTTGGACCTGGCCGTGGCCTGCATTCAATATAGCCGACGCTGCTCTAGTGGTCGGCGTGGGCCTGATGATGATCCAGATCCTCTTTAGTTGGAAGGATTACGAAGAAGCAGAAAACACCAAAGGCAAGAAGTCCGACGATATGAAAGACAAAAAGGGGAAAAAACGGAAGGACGACGGCAAAGACAAGAAAAACGTTAAAGATAAGAACGACGAAAAGAACGACGATAAGAGCGACGAAAAAAGCGACGATAAGAGCGACGAAAAGAACGACGAAAAAAAAGGGGCTGATAGAACAGAAACCAAACCAGACAAGAAAAGCACATAACTATTGCATCATAACCACCATTTTCGAGCTACTCAAAAGCCTCCCAAAAACCTCAAAAAAGGCTCCGGCCATATTCCTCCAACAATCACTACGACCACGGCGACCCCTGCAACGATCTTTAGCAATCGTCCACCCGGATCATCCGTGTCAACAAGCCTTCCACCGGATACGGATAACGATGTCCCCGGCGAAAAGACATCATTCGGAGCAAAAGAGTATTCTTCTTCTTCAGCGGGTTCATCTATAAACGGCGATTCCGGCGTCAAAATGGAAATGATCGATTTCTCACGCGGAAACCACATCGCCTTCACAATCCGGATCATGACAAGACACGAAACCACCCATCCCGCGGTCGCAACAACCACAAGGGGAATGGAGGAATCCGTGGTCAGAAACAACTGCAGAATCGCGACTCGCGCCCAAAAGCCCATGGTAAGTGGAAAACCCAAAAGGTCTGCCGTGAGAACACAAACCGCGGCCGCCAAAAAAGGGTGATGCACACCCAGATGTTTCCATCCGGGCGCCAGTCCACTCTTGTCTCCCGGGCGATGCTCGTCTTCTCCCTCGATCCAACTGCAAAGAGCCAAAATTCCTCCAAGCCCAACGCCATGAGCAATCAACAGGTAACTTACACCGATCGCGGAAGACCACTCGTTCGAGTGGGTGAGTCCTAGAGCAATGAGTCCCAGGAGAATCCAACCGGCAACGGACAAAGAAATCCGGCTCGCGAGATCCGCCATTCGGTTTTGCCACAACACCGATGTGCCGGCTACAATGAATGTCACCGCTGCAATCGTAGCCAGAAGAGAAGTCCATCCGCCCGGCCCCAGGGAAACGGCCGGATGATGAAACACGGTGACAAACAATCGAATGGATGAAAAAGCAAGAGTGACTTTCATGCACCCGTCCCACAGAAGGGCCGTCGGCGAGGGTGTTCTTGCGCTCATGGAAGCCCACCCGAGATTGAAAGGCGGGGCCGCCAGTTTCCATGAAAAAGCGGCTGCAAGAAACAATATGGCCGCTGCCGGGTATGGACTCCTGGTGTGATTCTCCATCTCCGCGGCTAAAAACTCGTAATCAACGGTCCCGAAAACCCTTTGGATGAATACGGTCGCCCATAAAAGCAACGCGGCCGAAAACAAACTATTGAGGTAAACTCTGGTCGACGTACCCCTGTCCCGGCTGTTTTCTCCGACAAGCCATACAAGCGGCAAAACAGCTGTTTCAAGACACAGAACCAGAGCCAGGAGATCCGCTGTTAATAGGGCCAAGCTCATTCCAGACAAGGACAACAAGAGCAACCCGGGCGCATGAGGATGGCTCAAGGTTGTTGACCTCCGCTTCAACTTGAGCCTCCCCGCGCCGAGAACGACTGCAAAAACACCAAGCAGAAAAAGAATGAACAAACCCACCCTGGACAAACCGTCCGAAACCAGAATCCCCCCGAAAAGCCTTGTCGAGCCGCTCCGGAACCGCAACTCGTATAGCTGCCATAGAGCGGCCACCACCAGACCGATGAATGCAAACAACCAGGGCCACACGCTTTCCGAACCCCTTTTGTTCGTCATGTTTCGGGAGGGGGATCCACCTCGAGCCAGTGATGTTGTGACAAGAGACAAAAAAGCGCAAAGGGCTATCAACAAGATCGGAGCCACGTGCATGAAGCCCTCGATCCCCCGGACGGAAACAGCTTCCGCAGTCGGCGTCAAACCGTGCATAAACAATCCGGTTTTCATGGCGCCCTCCGGCTCATGGACGAAATACCGGTTTTTCCGTCAAGCGTCTCTCGATCCGTAGTGAATCCTTGCGCTCGGTGTGGATAGGCTGTGTCCTTGTCAGCTGCCTTTCGCCTTTGAAAGTTTAGGACGGTATCGTCAATCAACCGCCCGGCTTCCGCTTCCATGGGTTTCAGCAAGAGCCGGGGATACAATCCCATCAAAAGACTCAAGACGGCGGGTAGAAGAACCACGATGGGTGAAGGCAATCGTCGGCGGTCCGCGGATGAACCTGCATCATCACTCAAAAAGCCTCGCCGGTAGTTCAGGTAAAACTCCCTGTAAAAAGCCTGCACCGCTCCAGCGGTCAAGAGAAGACTCGCTATCACGGCCATCAAACTCCACAGTTTCGGGTTTTGGAGGATAAGGGGGGCTCCCCCCAGGGATTTACTATAGACCACGTGTTGAGCATAAGAATCAAAACATCCCGTCCACAACAGAAACTCAGCAGTGAATCCACTCATAAAGGGAACCGCTGCAAGAGTAGCCACTCCAAGCAGCACCCCGACAAGCCATCCACGGGATATGAACTCGGGAGTTCGTTCCGTCGCCCGGCCTGTTTGGACAGCGGTCAACCCAAGAACAAGTGTGGCCACGGCCAAAGCGTGGGAACCCATAAGAAAAGACGCACCGGAAATCGACCGGATATCCAGCCCGGCGAATCCGAACAATGCCATGGAATGAAAACCTGAGGTCAAATACGCAGTGAGTCTCCTCATGTCGGACCGATGAGTCCAGGACAAAAGCCCGGAGTGTATCACCCCGAAAACAGCGACAATAACAAGCATCGGACTCGAATAATGCAACACATCCGGAAAAACTCCCAACGAAAGACGCACAAGCATAAACAACGGCGGTTTCGTAACTCCCACCATCAAGACAACCAGAATCGGAACCGGGAGACTCCGGGCTGCATATGGAAGCCATGAATGAAAAGGGAAAACAGCTGCACCGCACCCCAACGACAAAATGAAAAACATCAGCATCCACATCCCGGAACCGCTCAACAGACCCGTTTCCACAATCCTGTCGATATCAAAAGTCCATTCTCCCGCCTGCGCACGGTACACGGCTGCCAGGCCCAGGGCCGCACAGAGAAAAAACGCTGTCGCCGCCCCGAGTTGAATACTCACTCTCGCGGTCCCCTTGCCGGTTGCCTCGGAGTCGTCTGAATTAAACGTTTCGATCGACGCTGCGAGCACCAACGGCAACCATGAAAGAGACCACATCAAAAGGAAAAAAACCAGGTCGCGGGATGTGAGAGCAGCGACAACTCCCGCTTCGCTCAAAAGCAAGGCAACGACCCTGCTCGAACGGGATTCTTTTTTCAAAGAAAGAAAAGAAGCCAAATAAACAGCGGCGACACAAAAAACCGTCGCCAGGGTCAACCCGTCGAGGTTAAAGCGAACCCCAACACCCAGTGATGGTATCCATTCCAGGCTCAACATTCTCCACCCACTCCCACCTCCGGCCGCATTAAAACGAAACACTGCAACTATCAAAGCCAGAAAAACTCCAGCTGATCCCGCTATTCCCACTCGTCGAATCGCTTCACCATCAGGTGAACGAAGAATCAGCACTGCTATCACAGCCGAAAACAAAATGCCGAGGACAACCGGAACTATCATCGCAAACCTCCGGCTTTGTTCGGCTCCACCCGGCCGCGACTTTTTTGAAGTGAGCCAACATGACCACCGACCTCTATGGTTTCTTTCAGCCTGTAGCGTTTATTCCAGCGCAGATCCCTTACTTCCACTTGGATTTCATATCTTCCCGGCCCGGGAAAACCGTGCTCAATTTCCAGGCCTTGCATGTCCCACTTTCCGTCTCCATTCAAATCCCAGCGGGCTTCCCATGGCAAATTCGCGCCCCATGAAGGAATGCCTGAAACCCGAAGTAACACACGATCCCCTTTCGGAACCGCTTCTATACCCGAACCCGGCCGGGCCGCCAGCGCCGCCAGCAAGGCCAATGCAATGACTGAAACCGCTATCAAAGATCTCGTCTTCCATCGCTGAATCCTCGCACTGAGCCAGCCGGTCAGTCGCACAATCGAAACTGGAAGCCGAGTTAAAAGAAAATCCGTCACCACCCTTTCCCCTAAACCTCTCTGTATCCACCCCAACACCGGCAACAATCGTTCACTCCACACCCTTACTGTGAAACCGGCTCCAAGATCACGATGAATAATATTGTAGAACCAGCGGTAACGCGGCGAAGAAATCAGCCGGCCGCCAAGGGGGTTGGTTTCTCCCTTGAAAAACAAACCCGCGGCTCCACAAGCCGCAATGACCGTCAAGGCGACGGCTAGGTTCATCATGATATGTACCCCCCCTCCCGCACCGATACCGTCCGGAGGCGATACGGCTGTAAAACCATCCCTTAACGTCCACAACGCCCTGGTGGGAAAGCTGGAGTTCAAAAACCGGGACAATGAAGGAATGCCGGATGCTTCAACCCATCCTCCTGCATCGCCGCGATAGCCGGTCATCGACCACAATAATCCCCAGCAAGCAGCCGTCACACCGAGTGCCATGGGAACCAGCCACAGCAAAAACCCACCGTCTGCAATCTTTTCTCCGCTGCAATGATCCACCTGTTTAATGTCGTCCGATTCCTCTAAAGACGCCTTGCGCACTAACCGCTTGCCGGTGAAAATGCGAAAGAACAATCGCATAGAAGAAAACCCGGTAACAGCGACGGTTCCACACAACACAACAAACATGATCCACGAAAGAATCGCGGCAGGATCCGGCTGCAGCCTGGTGATGCCGGGAGTTTGTCGGGCGATGTTGACGAGCGTCTGCTCTAAAACATAAACCGTGGATCTTCCGCCTGCAAGCGGCCAAAGGCCGGCCATGGTAACCCCGGTGAGAAGAAACGCGGAACCCGTTCTGGGCATAAACCCCAAAAGTCCGCCGAGTTCCCTCAGGTCCGAAACGCCCTCGTTTCCGCGCTCCACCGAGCCGCATGCGAGCGCCATTCCAACCCCGGCCAGAGACATTACCACGAGATGAAAAACACCCGTGGAATAACCACCGAATCCGACGACGGCCAAGGCCGCGCCGATTTGAGCGCTTACAAGGTATCCAACCGATTTCCTTATCGTATGCTGTGCACTCGAAGCAAGCGCCAGCAACAATGATGATAGACCAGCCACGCAACCCATTACCACCAAGGGCACAGGGCTTCGGGCCACGATGAAATTCAGCCTCAAAACCAGGTAAACCCCCATCGGCGCAACCAGCCCCAGGAGTGCAGCTGTTGCTCCCACGGTTCCACGTGACCCCTGGGATAACCAGAAATGAAATGGAAACTGGGCCGACCTGCAAAGCGCCGCCCCTGCCAACAAGCCCGTAAACACGAACCCGGGTTTCAAGTTCCAGAACCATCGGTTGTCCGGATGGGACATTATCCATGAAGCCCTTCTGAGGTCTTCGTAAGCGAGACTTCGTCCATAAGCCAGGGCCACCAATAAAGCCAGCAAAAGCAACACATCACCGAGCCTGGAAATCAGCCAAGAAGATCGAGCGGCCTCCGGAGCATGTGATTCCTGGGTGCCGGTGCCGACCAGTACGGCTCCACCCGTACCAGCCAGGATCCAGGCGGCAAACGCCAATCCAAGATTGTCGGCCAGCAGGAAAACCAACACAGCACCCGCTGTAAAGGTTACCGCGCCGAGCTGGCGCACCCAAATTCTTTGAACCCAGTTAAGCCCCCTAAAATAAACGGCAATGGACAAAGCAGCTATCAAAGCAGCGGCCACCGCCACCCCTCCAAGCGCATCGATCTGGAATCCCAGCGACACCTCGAACGAACCGACCTCGAACCAGTTCCCGAGCGATCCGACAACTCTCGGATGCGGCGACCGGTATATCTTGATCACTTCGGAAAGCCCTTCCCACTCTCTCAGCAAGGGAATCAGTTTTTTAAAAAAAACCCAGATGAAAACCAGGAGGGAAACACAAAGCGAGGACACAGAAAACGGCCAGGCAAAACGCCGGTGCATTCGATCAGCGGACACCAAAATGACCGCCCCTGCTAAAAGCGGAACAACTGCAATCCAATATATTGGAAAAGACTCAGTCATTGTTCTTCTTCAACGCTCTTTCTATTTTCACCTTTAAAAACCGATTCCCGCGCTTTCTCCAAAACATCAATCCTTTTGCGCCAGGGCTGAACCTAAAGCAACGAATACGGTCGGCAAACCCACTCCTATCGTCCACCCCACAGGTTGCCTCCATATTGATTCAGCCCAGCCTGAAACAGCGACCATTATCCCCAACAGGGCCGCGCCTCCAAACAGAACCGAAACTTCCATTTTTTTCCGGACAAACGCTCCCGCACAACCCAGCACAAACAGACCGCCGCCGAGAAAAGTTTCCGGGTGCCTAAACATGACAGGACCGAACATCCACCCAAGATATCCCACGGCCAGCGTGATACCCCATAGTGCAACCGCCTGCCGCAATCTCCAAACAAACACAGCCAACGTCATCAGCGCAATCCCCGCTGGCAACACACCTCCCCAAAAAACACTTTCTTTCCGAATCCACAAACCCGCCGCCGCCAGGTTCAAAAAAGAGCCGACGATAAATGTCCAAACTTCAACTCCATCTTCAAGGCCTCGATCTGTCTCATCATATCCGGCAAGAATCCCGGAAAAACCATCCACGTTCCGTACCTTTTGTTCCTCTTTTCCTGCTCCACGGTTCCAAGCCGCAAACAGACCGAACGCAACGACCAAAAGTCCCCCTGGAAACACCGGAAACCAGAAGGATTCACTCCACAGGGTCGCAAAAGGTCCAAGAATCATGGACAGAAAAGCTGCACCCAAACTCAGCTTTTCCTCGCGAAGCATTACCGCGGCAAGCATGGAAATCAAGGCAGCCACCGCGACAAACCAAAAAATCGGATTCCTCTTGACCGGCTCTCTTCGAAGTTCCGGTTCATCTTCGAAAACCGAATGATCAATTGACCTGACCTTCACCGATACTGGTTCGAAAACCTTTTCACCGGATAACCCGCCCTGCGGTTCACTATCTTTAGAATTCGCCCCATCGCCCAAGGCCAAAGAAACAGCGCAATGACCCATGACAATGAAGAGAGCAGCGATCGCAAAGACTGTTTTTTCATGTTTCATTCAAGTCCTCTCCCTTGTCTCCGCTCGGTCGAAAAACGCCTGACAACGCGGGAAGACGCTAGGAAAAGGTTGCATCCAAGTCAAGAAACTCTAAGCCCAAAAACAACGCGGCCCCCAGGTGGCGGATTTTGTTGCCACAGAAGAAAAAAAGACCCCAGATTCAAAGTCTTCTTTTTTCATGCCGCCTAAAAGGCCAACAGCAAAAGCTCAACATAATCAAGCGCTTTCAGCAAGAAACCCCAAAAAAGTACAAGTGGCACGCTTCTTGCTGTCTTAAAGAGCAGTTGTCAAAAAAGAGACCCGTTCATTGGGTAAACGCTAAGAGGAGGAAGTTATGAATACGAAACGTGCCAAAGGATTGTTGCTCGCTCTTTTGCTTGGAGTCGGCTCAGCCTTGATACCCGCCTGCGCGGCGAATTATGAAGAAGCCCTTGAAAATGAACGAGAGGCGGGTCAGGGATGCCAAGGCGGTAAATGCGATGGTTTCGGCGACGAGGTAGCACAGAGCCCCTATATGATCGACATGGATATGGCCAACGTGATCTGGCCTTCTTCGATCCCCGCTGTCACACCCGAAGATCTTTTCTCGGTTCTCGTTATTCTGAACGAAGACGTTCAGTTCAAGGCGCCGACCCATCTTTTCGGCGTCCCGGTAAACGTGATTCCTTATTCGGATGAAGACAATGTGATTGATGCAGCCGGAAGGCTGGTTCCGAGGGGCGACGAAATGATAGCCCATTTCTTTGCGCCGGGGGAAGTTGGCTTTGCAGTGAAACATCACCGGCCGTCTTATAGAGAACTCGACGTAGAGTTCAGCAGCCAATATGAATATGAAATGAAAGAGCATTTCAAGCTCCAAGACACCCACATCGGAATCGTTGTGGGCGTGTACAGAGACGGCGAACCCGGGGCAATCACCCTGAACAACCCTCAAGAATATGACGGAGGCTATTTCGGCACCGCCAGATACCCGATGGTCTTCGTGCGGCCGAATTATCCCGAGTACTTGAACCAGGAACAAAAGGCCGCGTTCAATGACAACATCAGGACCATGGTCTTGGGGTTCAACGCGGTTTCCGACTTCCCCGGAGATTACAACGGCGGAGATCCACTGGCCGCGAACACGCCTGAAAAGGTCAGGGAACACACCGCCATGATGGTTCGTGCGATAACCGGTGACCAGGAAGCAATCGATTGGTTCAAAGATCCTGCTTTCCTGATGTACTGTTCCGAGCTTGCCACCGTGGCCACAAGCG
>SLPX01000207.1 GCA_007131745.1 Myxococcales bacterium | reverse complement strand
GCCAGGGCCTCCAGCAAGCTGAACCACCCGAACATAGTTGCGACTTTTGATTTTGGAGAAACCTCCCGTGGACTCTTGTACCTGGTCACCGAATTCGTGAAGGGAGAGGTTCTTTCAAGGCTTTTGCAACGCGAAGGCAGAATGGCGCCGGAGCGCGCTGTGGATATACTGCTTCAGGTTCTTCGGGCGTTGGAAGAATCCCACGTCCAGGGTGTTGTTCACCGGGATCTCAAGCCCGATAACATCATGGTCACGCGCCTGGTTGAAGGGAGAGAATTCATCAAGGTGCTGGATTTCGGTATTGCAAAAGTGCTTCATGAAGAGGGTCCGGGGTTAACCATGGATGGGCAAATATTCGGAACACCCGACTATATGGCGCCCGAGCAGATCCGCTCGCAAAAGATCACCGCCTCGGTGGATATCTATTCGAGCGGAGCGGTGCTTTTTGAACTGTTGACGGCTCATCCCCCTTACGAGGGAGACACCATTTTCGACATCATGAAAAAACACCTTTACGATCCGGTTCCAAACCTGATTCACTTCGGCGTAGACAAGTTTTCCGCGGAAGTTATTCAACCCGTGCTGCAAAGAGCCATGGCAAAAGAGGTCGCGAAACGGTTTGAAAGCGCGGCTCAGTTCAAGAAAACCTTGGAAACTATCAAGGAACGCGGGTTATTCGAAGGTCCATCAGCAAAGACGGTAGAGAGATCACACGCGCACAAGAAAAAAACCAGGCTCGCCACGGCACGTACCGCTCATGCGGAAGAGCTGCTTGTCCAGGATTACGACCAAGAGAAAGCGTTGGGTATTCCTGAGCACAAAACCGTGGAAGTGCTTCCGGTTTCAGGGAACGATATTGCACCGGTATCACTCGACTGGATTCCCAGAAAAAAATGCCAGGTTGCGATAGAATCCATGCTGGCCGGTTCGGGGAGCGGTTCAGGGCTGATGCTGATCGGAGAGGCCGGGTCAGGAAAAACAGGACTGGCCGAGTGGGCTTCCGTACGTGCGAAAGAACTGGGATACGAAGTGGTTCGAGTGGGAGCGGAACAATCGCTTTTTTCTGGGCCATGGAGAGCGTCCCGTCGCGCGGTTGAGATTGTATTGGAAATAGGGTCGGATTCGATAGGGTGTTCCCGTTCTGAACTTGAAGAGGCGGTAAATAGACATCCGGCCCTGGCGGGGGAATTGCCGGGGTTGCTTGAACTTTTCGGGTTCCATGGCCCCCTGGCCGAAGCCGAGGAAAACGTGCGCAAATGCGAAAGCATTTCCGCGTTGGCCAGGGTGCTGCTTCTTGTCGGGTCGAAATCGCGGTTTTTGATTTTTGATGATGCACATGAATACGATCGTCTCTCCCAGCTTGCATTGTTGAGGTTGGCAGGACTCTCACGAGACAGTGACGGGCGGATTCTCATCACAAGCGAAATCCCATTGTTTCCGCAGAGGAAGGGATGGGACGAAATACACTTGGACTTGATTTCTTCCGAGACTGTAAGGGCCATCATGGAGCAAAGGATCATGAGCCGAGGGGTTTTTGCGATCCAAGATGCCGGTTGGACTCCCATGATGCTGGAGCAGACATTGGCAGCGATCCGGGAGACGGGAGAATCCACGATAGATCCCGATTTTACAGCGGGGAGGAATGTGGCGGAAGTCATAAAAAAACGTCTTTCACTTCTTCCCGGTTCTGCACTGAGCCTGCTTCAGGCGGCTGCTGTTTTCGGCAAAAGCGCAACCATGGAAGAACTTGCAATTCTCTCAGGTGGATCGAACGTCGGCGACGTTGACCATGATGCAACCCTTCTTTTAAGGAGAGGATACTTGCGGCGAGCCGCGGAGAAGGGAAAGGTCCGGTTGTCCCACCGATTGATAGCGGAAGCCGTTGCCTCCGGATTGGACGCTGATAAAAAGCGGGAGCTTCATGGGAGGGCGTTTGAGATATTGAAAGATTCCGCGCCCCCGAACGTGTCGGCCCATCATGCGGATAAGGCCGGCGCAGACGAACAGGCCTTGGCTCTTTACCTGGAAGCCGCTCGGTTGGCGGATCGCTCTTTTGATTCCAATGGATCTTCTAAGTTGTACAGGAAAGCCGCTCATATTGCTCGCTGGCGGCTTTTCATGGATGAGAAAGATCCGGTATACGTGGACTTGAGAGTCCGGTTTGGAAGGGCGCTCCTGGCTTTGGAGGATCTTTCAGCGGCTGAGGTGATGTTTAAGAGCGTGGAAGCCGACGCGGGTAATTATCCTCGGCTCGCATCCTGGGTGGGCATGGGACTCGCTGATATATTCATGTTGCAATCCAGGCCGAAAAAAGCCGCAAAAACCCTTGCCGCGGCGCTTGGACGCATAATCCCTTCGGGTGAACAAGAGATCTTGTGTGAAACCTACCTCGAACTCGGTAATCTTTTGCTGGTCCAGGAAAGGCAAGAAGCCGCGCTCAAAGAGCTTCAAGAGGGTTTGGACCTGGTCACGATGGGCAAAGGCATGAACTCGGAAGAAGCGCCGGAATCACTCTGGAAACTCTTGTTGCGCATGGCCGACCTGGCAAGACGCAAGGCGGAAGGTCAAAAAGGCGAAGAGCGAAACAACACTTTGCACAAGGGTTTGCTGTGGGGAGGTGGAGCGATGGCCCAGGCCATACGTCGCAATTCGGCTCTGGGACGAGCCCGTGCTCACAAGGTGCTATCCGACATTTGTGCGTTGTTGGGAAGAACAGAGCAGGGAATACGACACGAGAGCGAGGCAATGCTCGCGCTCGGGGAGATTGGAGGTCGCAAAGGTCAGGCCGCGTGTCTTCTTGATATCGCGCGAATGGGACCCGGCGCTCCGGAAGTTTACCGCCGAGCGGCGTATCGCCTGGGCAGCGAGGTTCACTGGTGCGAAGAGATC
>SLPX01000104.1 GCA_007131745.1 Myxococcales bacterium | reverse complement strand
CCTGAGCATAGGAACTCTGTCGTTCGTCTTGGATCATTGCAACCCGGCCCACGGTGCGGCGGCCTTGCTTGATCAGGAACGGCTCCAGCTTTGCATGTTCAAAGTACGCGGACTTGCCGCTCATGAGAAGGTTCAGAATCTCTGCATCGGTTGAGCGGTGATGAGGCGATTTGCGGTAGACCGCTTTCCCTATGCGAAAGAATTCACGGATGCCGAGGAAGTTTGTAACTCGTTCCAGTCGTATCATATGACTATTTCCTTTGGCTGTTCAAATCCCAGGAAAGTGGTGTACGCAGAAGCACAATAGGCGCCTGAATGAGCGAATACTACAATGTCGCCGATGGACGCCCGCTGCAGACGCTGGTTCCTGGATAGAAAGTCTCTTGAATAAGTGGAGCATCCGTAGATATCGGTCAAAAGGGTTTCTTCTCTCCCGGCGATTTGCGTTCCATTAGCGGAAAAAACGGTCACCGGATGGTATGCGCTTTCAGGATAGAAAAGCGGGCGCGGAAACTGGGCAGTGGATGCATTCACCCCTATCAACTGCTTTCCCTCACGGATTTTGATGTCATTGACCCGGCAGACAAAATAGCCTGCTTCACCCGTGATGATGCGGCCAGGTTCCAGGATTAGCCGGACCGGTCTTCCTGCGTTTGAGCACACCCCTTCCATCAAGTCTGAAACAAACGCTCCGAAACGTTTGAAATCGAAAGACTCGCCGTCGGGTGTCGGAACGCCGAATCCGCCTCCGAAATCAAGATGCTCCAACCGAGGAAACAATCGGGCAAGGCCCGCAAGTTGACGGTAGCACTCTTCAAAATAATCGACATCCACGATGTCGGTTCCCACATACACGTGGAGACCGTTTATGCGTTCATCCCCTTCAAGGGATTGGATTTCCTCCACAGTCAGGCCTAGCCTGCTTTCTTTTCCAAGAAAATATCCGCCGCGGGTTTCCCTCGGGGTGACAAGGTCGCCGATGTTGCAACGAATTCCTGTGCTTTCTCCGGGAAAACATTTCCACCAAAGCTCAAGCTGTGCCATGGAATCCATGTTAACAAAAGCGCCTGCGTCACGGATTTCAGCCATGGTGTCTGCATCCAGAGCTGAGGATGTGTAAATTATTTCATCATTTCGATATCCCAATTCCAACGCCAGCCGTAGGTGACCAAGGGAATTCACGAACACCCGGATTCCTTCCTCTTTTACCAACTTCAGTATGTCGGGCGACGCGTTCGCCATGGTCGCAAAATGAATGCCCAGAGGCTCGTATGGTATCTCTGTGAAGACGTTGCATATCCGCCTTATCGTCTGTGCATCATACAAGTAGAATGGGGTATTCCGGCTCACAGTTTTGGATCTGATGGCAGTAAGTATTTCCGGATTCATTAAATTGCCTTTTTTGTTAGTAATTCCAAGTTGATAGAGACTCCATAACCGGGTCGAAACAACGGTTTACGGACCGGTTTGAGAGCATAGCGGTCCGCGCCGGCAAAGTCAATCACAAGAAATTTTCAATGGATGGAATTAACGGATGGAACTAAAAATATTTGGTGGTTTTTGGAGTTTCAGGGCAGTCCCGGCGGCAGGCCAGTCCGCCGTCTTCGCATTCTTCGACCTGCGGGCAGCTTGTGATTTCGCAAAAAGCATCTTCAGGGCAGTAGACAAAGCAGGCTGAAGTTCCGGGGCAATCCACCTCGCAATCCCCGAGACAATAGTATTCGCAGTCCCCTGTGCCGTTACAGATCGCGGTGGAGTCAAAGCCCATTTCCGCGCTGCAACCCGCTGTTCCGGGGCATTCCACGTGGCACCTGTTGCCGCACTCGAGTTCGCATCGGGCGTTTCCCTCGCATATAAGGGTCACGTCGTCCGCTCCTTCAACTACGCATTCAGTGCCGCCAAGGCAACTGCATGTTCTCGTGTCCGGGTCGCATTCACAAGACCCTGTGCACTCCAGAACTTCGACGGATTCCTTGCTGTCTTTCGAGCAACCGAAAGGCATGATCGCCGCGGATGCAAGAAGAATAAACAGCCTTGCGTTGGAAGTGTTAATCTTCATGTGTTGCCTCTCTTTCAAAAATGTAAAACCCACAATACCTTGGTACGGGATTATTCACATATACTCGCTCTTTAAGTGCCTGGAAACCATCAAACAAGACGGCTCACAGGAAGCCCGATTACGTCAAAGGTCGAATTCACCCAGGCACGTCCAAAATAACATATCAACAATAACATGAAAGAAATCGCGATCCAATGGACATTATGCAGTGTTTCGCGACAAAGAATCGATGTCGGATTCTGCAGTCCTGATCAGGAGCGGCTTTGGCCAAGAGATCGGTTATTGACTTGGCGCTGTGGCGGATTCGTACGTCACAATCACCGAATTGCTTGTCAAAGTACCGGTCCAGGGAATGCCGGAAAGACCCCGGACTCCATCGACCGTTTCCGGTTGGGCGAAATAAGTCGCAGTAACTGTGAAAATACCTAAGCGGCCGTTTCCCGCTTGAACCTGTTGGTTGACCCTATTGAGCAATTCCCATTCTTTCAGTTTGAGAGATTCGCCTGCCGCCAGAGTTACGAAGTCATCGACCGTTGCAGGTGGTGGAGGCTCTGGAGGCAGCAGGGTGGTAATAAATTCACCGGATTCGTTTGAAGCATTGATGCCGATGTCTACATGGCTCCCCCTTTTCAGAACCAGGAGATCCGTGGAACCCACATTTTCCAGAAAAAGCTGTGCCTCCAGGGGTTGCCTTTCTTGGTAGATCACCTTGGTCATGGACAGGCGCAGCCGGAGCCCTCCATCTTTTTGATTTATCTCTTGGTCTTCTTTTTCACAATCTGAAGAAGATGCTTTTGCATCACCATGTTTTGACCGCGAGGAGACGTCTGTTG
>SLPX01000157.1 GCA_007131745.1 Myxococcales bacterium | reverse complement strand
GGACAGGCTGGAGCATTTCATTCGCCAGGCTTTTTCCAAGGGACCGCATGCTCCTGGAACCGAGCTCTTAAACACCTACACAAGAAAGGTGGAAGGCTCGGGAATGCAGATTCCCTGGTAACCAAAGATCAAAAATTTGCACCTCGTTCTATTGACAGCGAGTGATCGAACGAGCCTGTTTGTATACGGCAGCGGACAAACCGCCGAGCGCCTTGTTCCAACCTCCCTGGCGGGAGTTTCATCTGCGGAGCGCTAAAGGAAAAATGTTGTCAGGCCCAAAGAGGGTTATCAAAAGTTTTAGTTTTTTGCGTATTGATTTTTTTTATCGAAAGAAGTAACCTTGAAAAGGTTTGTAATGTCTTGTGGACTTTACCGGAAATAGGAACGGCCGAGAAAAGTACAAGTTTGATTTCAAGTGGAGTAGCCGGAAAAAATATGGTGAAACTGTTTTGATTTAAAGAAATATAACTGCCGGGAGCAGCCTGATGTATCATCTAATAAGAGTGGTTTCGATGGTGTTTCAGGCGAAAGGAGAAGATACCATGAGGGTCAAGGTCAAGAATACAAGGGATGGTTTGATAAAGGGATGGTCAGGGTTCTTGCTATGCCTGGGAGTCTTTTTGCTTGGTGTTTCAGTGGCAGGAGTTTTTGGGTGCGGAAGCAAAGGCGGCGGAGGAGAAGATGATTCGGACGCCGGGTTGAATGGTACAGGAGATGGAGCGGTCGACGGTGAGGTGGATCCGGGCGACGGTCACGTACAAGAAGGCGACGGCCATACACAGACCTATGACGCAGGATGGTGGTCGGATGAATGCATCGAGGTTACTTGCCAGGGCCATCTCTACGAGTGCGGAGATTGCATTGACAATGACGGCGATGGACTTACAGACTGGAGGGATCCGCATTGCCTCGGCCCGTGCGACAACAATGAAAGCGGTTTCAACACCAACATTCCGGGTGGCGCCGCTGCTCCATGTACACTGGATTGTTATTTTGACCAAGATTCAGGGCATGGCAATGACGATTGCCGTTGGGATAATCGTTGCGATCCGGTCTACCAGCCATCAGGGGTGAACACATGTAATCACAGTATGCCCTGCGGCGAGTGTAAATGCGATGAATGGTATGCGGAACAGTCACAGCAGTGCCTGGATTTCTGTCTTCCGCTTGTTCCAAACGGTTGCGATTGTTTCGGTTGCTGCGAACTGGAGCCGGTTGAAAACCCGGGGGTTTTCAGGTTCATCGGTTCACCCGGATGTAATCTCAATGATCTGGAATCCTGCGATCTGTGCACTCATGTTCCTTCCTGTTACAACCCGTGCGGGCATTGCGAGATATGTATAGGGAAGCCCGAACTTCCGGAAGGTTGCATTGACAAGGAAGACGAGCAGTGTCCTCCCGGAGTTCAGCCGTGCGGGCAACCCGGGCAGGAACCTTGCCCCGAAGGATACTATTGCATCACCGGATGTTGCCGGCCCACGGTGACATGATTTTCCATGCCGGCTTTCGGTAGAGTGCGGCTGTGCATTTGAACGAGTCACATGATTGAACCCGGGACAGATCGAACAACCAATTTATCCTCGGTTTCAGCAGGTTTGTTGTGTTTTTGCCTGCTGGTGGGTTGCACTACGAGTTTCGGAGGGGGGAAAAAGGATACTTGCGGCAACGGGATCCTGGAGGGTAGAGAGGAGTGCGACGACGGAAACCTGGTGGATGGAGACGGTTGCAGTTCCGAGTGCAAGGTGGAACCGGGATGGGAGTGTGAAGGAGAGCCGAGTGTCTGCGTGTCGGTAGCGGTGTGCGGAGACGGAAAAGCCGAAGGGGATGAAAGTTGCGATGGCTCTGATATGAGGGGGCAGACGTGCGAGAGTTTGGGTTACGGCCCGGGTGAGTTGGTTTGCGACGCGGATTGCGAGTTTGTTCTGGAGGGCTGCGGGCCGCCGCCTGATTGTGGGAACGGCATCTTGGATCCGGGTGAGATTTGCGATGGCGATGAATTGGGCGGGATGACCTGTGAATCGCTCGGTTATTACGGAGGTGTGTTGGGTTGCCTGCATGATTGTTCGGATTTCGACCTAAGCGGCTGCATGGGTCGTTGCGGGGACGGAGTCGTGGATGAGCCGGAGAAATGCGACGGGGATAACCTGGATGGAAAAAACTGTGCGTATTTCGGCTTCTACGGCGGCCGGTTAAATTGCCTCGACGACTGCTCGGATTTTGATAAAAGTGATTGCTGGGATGAGCCCATCGTGCTGATAAACGAAGTCAGCACCGGCGCGACCGACTGGGTGGAGCTGCTGAACGTGTCGAGTGTGGGTGTCAACATGCAATCATGGGTGCTTGCGTGGGAGGCGGTTACAGCAGGTGAAATCCTGACCGGTTGGTCTGCATTGCCGGACGTGTTGGTTTTTCCCGGCGAAAGATTGACCATTACCGAGGATCCGCGTAACAGCGGCGGCCAGCCGTATTTGTCGGGAGAATCTGATGTACAGCTTGGAAAAAACATCCCATGGGGTCGCTTTGGAGGAGGGGCTGTTCTATATGATCCGAGTGATCGGCCCACTGATATGATCCGCTGGGGTGAAAGCACGTTCGAGGTTGAGGGAACCGGATGGGTGGATATGCCGGACCCGCTGCCCGGATATCAGAAGGAAGGGGTTTCCTTTTCCCGGGTCCCGGATGGATATGATTCCGATAGATCGGGTGATTTCTGTTTTTCTCAAAGCACAAAGGGCTTATCCAACCTTTTGCCTTGTCTTCAGCCTTATGGGCCGTCCAGTCTTTTAATCACCGAGGTTAGCGGTGGAGGCTTATGGAACGCGGAGATGATCGAGGTATACAACCCAGGTAACGAAACGGTGCAATTGGAGAATTGGCAGGTAGTTACAAACCGTACGCTGGG
>SLPX01000110.1 GCA_007131745.1 Myxococcales bacterium | reverse complement strand
GCGAGCGCGGCCGCTGAGCACCTGCATGGGCGATCCAATCTCGTGAGCCAGGGAAGCGGCCAACTGCCCCACGGCCGCCATGCGATTGGCGCGTTGAACATCGAGACGGAGCTGCTCGCGCAGCTCGTTCGCCTCGTCCAGCGAGCATCGAGCTTCTTCGAGTGCCTCGGTCATAGCATTGAACTCTCCGGCCAACTCAGCGACTTCGTTCTTGCCCTCGGATTTCAAACGGCTCGACAAATCACCGGCCGCTGCGCGGCGGATCCCCTTGATGACACTGTTCATGGGACGGTGGAGCCGATAGTGCATCACAATCCAAGTAACAAAAGACAAAGCTAAAACCAGGCCGGCGATAGACAGAATCAAGGCTCGCCGTTCGTTCCGAAGATCCTCTACCAAGGCGTCCGTGGGTTGGATGATCACGATGCTACCCGTCTCGGAGCCGTGAACACGCATCGGGCCGACCGCCAACATGATGGAACCCCTGAATTGAACTTCCAACATATTCTTGGCCGCAGACTCACGGATCACCTCGCGGGCAACGGCAAGATTCGATTCACAACAAGGCGAACCTTCCAATAAAACTCCATTGGAGTCAAAAACAAAGACACCCACGGCAGGATCCCGCCTCTCGATCTGATTCAAAAGAGCGATAATGTCCGCCTGTTGCCCATCCCGAATAGCATATTCCACAGAGCTGCGGATGACCGTGGCCATCAGGATCAATTCCCGCGAGGCCGCCGCCTTGAGGTCGGCCTGCTCTTTACGGAGTTGAACCAGGCCGTGGATACTCAAAATGGCGGCCGAGGTTACCGTAAGCCAAATACTTAGTGAGTTTGCAAGCTTCATGGTGTTTTGTAACTTAATTACACGTGTGTATCAAAAGTATACACAAGGATACATCTTCGCAATTTTCAGCTAGTACAAACCTAAGCACAACAAAACAAAACCACAATGATTACCTACATTTTCAAGCATCTCAAAGACCGAGCTCCTTTTGATATACATGGCACGATCTTTGCTGATCCAATCACACATGAAATTACCACGATTATCAAAACGAACAAAGAAGTCTATAGAAACAAACCCTTTTTCGATTTGTTGCGTCGCCTTGCTCATGGCTTCCGGCTGGATGACGATCGGCTGCTCCAGTTCAGGCGCAGCCAACTTGCCGAAAGGGGAGATCGGCCCCACGGCGACCGAAGATGGGGTCGTGGTTCTGCCCGAGAACTCCCTTAGGTTCTTGAAAATCGAGGAAGTGACCCCCCAAGTCGGCAACGCGATCCTCAGAGTGCCGACCCGCGTGGCCTTTCGAGACGGCGCAGTATCCAGGATCGGCGCCCCGCTTCCCGGACGAGTGGAAAGAATTCATGTCCGCACGGGAGACCATGTAGAGGCGGGGGATCCGGTGCTCACGCTCAACTGCCCGGATGCTGCTGCTATCCGTGCCGCACTTGCCACCGCACGTGCGAGGGAAAAAGAAGCAAAAGAGGAACTCAAACGCACCGAACGGATGCTCGAACAAGGAGTCGGCACAGAAAGAGAACGCAGAGTCGCAAAGACCGCGCTGTTGGCCGCCAGAGCAGAGACCGCCAGGGCGGCCGCCACTGCCGGCTTTGCAGGAGGAAGCCGAGGCACCCGGATCATTCTTCGTGCGCCTATCGACGGGATAGTGATCAGCCATTCAGCCACCCTGGGCGCTGCCGTTGAACCCGGATCGACTCCGCTTATCGAAATCGGGGATCCCAATGAGCTTTGGGTCATCGCTGATGTGTTCGAGCGGGATCTTCATCACCTGCGTGAAGGAGCATCGGCACATGTGGAGTTGCCTTCTTTGAAAGAACCACTGGCAGGCCGGATTGAGTCCATAGGCGCAGTAGTAGAAAAAGATGTTCGAACAGCTCCTGTCAGAATAGATATTGATGAAAGACATGAGTTTCTCAGACCGGGCATGTTCGGCCGTGCCCGCCTGGAGTTGCCCGAAGCCGGACTCGCAGTGCCCACCGCGGCCGTGCTGATTCAGGACGGACGTCAAACAGTGGTCTTTGTGCAAAAAGACAAAGGATCCTTTGTTCGCCGGCCCATTGTCGTGGCGCAACCGGTGGAGGGCCAAGTGCTGATCACCTCCGGAATCTCCGCAGGTGAATCGGTCGTTGTCAAAGGAGCCCTTCTCCTGGACGGCACGTTGGAACAACTCCTTTAATCAAACGAAAAATATTATCCGGTGCTGGAGAATGCTCAAATCGATCATACATTACTGCGTGAGCCGCCGGTTCGTAGTCATAGCCATCATACTCGGCATTGCCGCCTACGGTGTCTACGCTTATATTCAGACCCCGGTAGAAGCATATCCGGATGTCACCAACCTGCAGGTCAACGTCATCGCTCAAAAACCGGGTCTGCCCCCTCCCGAGATAGAAAGACAGATTACCATTCCCCTTGAGCGGGCGCTCAACGGGTTGCAACAAGTAATTCAAATCCGCAGTGAAAGCCTTTTCGGACTGTCCCTGATCTATCTGACCTTTGACGACGATGCAGATCCCTTCCGGGCTCGTGCGCTGGTGTCCGAGCGCATCAGCACGGCCGAACTCCCGGATGATGTCGTTCCCGTTCTTGGTCCCAACACCACGCCGTTAGGCAGAATCTACGAATACCAGGTCATCAGCGACCGCCATACCCTTGAAGAGCTCCGGTCGGAACAGGAATGGGTCATTGCGCCCATGCTCATGAGGGTTCAAGGAGTGGGCGACGTGGTTAGCCGGGGTGGTTTTCTCAAGGAAATCCACGTTGAAGTCGACCCCGGCCGCCTTCGGGCTTACGGTCTGAGCCTCCAAGATGTCTCGGAAGCCATTTCCAAGGCGAACGTAAACGTTGGCGGCGGTTTGTTCGAACGCGGCGAGCAGTATATGGTTATCCGCGGAGTGGGTTATTTTGCAGACGCGGACGAAATCAAAGAGGTGGTGCTCAAGGCAAAGGACGGCACACCCGTGACGGTGGGCGATATCGGCCGGGTAATCATTTCCCATACGCCTCGTCAAGGAACATTCGGCGTAGATGAAAACACCGAAGCAGTTCAGGGAAGAGCGTTTCTCTTGAGGGACGAGAACCCCTCGGTCGTGCTGGCTGAGATTCAAGAGCAGGTACACAGAATAAACACCGAGGTGCTCCCTGAGGGAATGCAAATAATTCCTCTCTATGATCGAAGCGACCTGGTGAACCTCACCCTGCGCACCGTGCACATGAACCTTCTCATGGGCGCTCTCCTGGTGCTTGGGGTGGTCTGGCTTTTCATCAGGACACTCAGGGGTTCACTTGTGATTGTCACGGTGCTTCCACTGTCGCTTGTCGCCGCTTTTATCGGCCTGTATTTCATGGGACTCCCAGCCAATCTCATCTCGATGGGGGCGATTGATTTCGGCATCCTGGTAGACGGCGCCGTCGTCCTCGTGGAAAATGTCATACAAAGATCCAGAAAGGAAAAACCGAAGAAATTCAGCGAGCGTTTCAAGCTGGTGGTAAGCGCAGGTGTAGACGTGGCGCGGCCGGTGTTTTTCGCGATGTCCATCACCATCGCGTCGCTGATACCCGTGTTCACCCTTGATCGGGTGGAAGGACGCATCTTCAAGCCTCTGGCCATGACTTACACTTTCGCTCTGCTGGGAGCCTTGGTGGGCGCACTTACCCTTGTTCCCGCGCTCACCCTGGTTTTTGTAAAAGGAAAGGCCCTGG
Organism: Myxococcales bacterium; assembly: GCA_007131745.1. The sequence goes on along the minus strand of SLPX01000110.1, from coordinate 7,652 downwards.
TGAACAAGGAGCCTAAATGGGTTCTGTCCATGCAACGAGGTTATAGCCGATCATTGGGCTGGCTTTTAAAACATCGTTGGGTTGCTTTTGCAGCGGGATTTCTCCTTCTCGCCGGTGGAGGATTCGGGGCATCCAGGCTGGGAACCGAGTTTCTTCCCCAGCTCGACGAAGGAGATGTGCTCGTCTTCGTTGAAATGCCCCCCAGCATCTCCATGGACAAGGGAAAAGAGATTCTCTTGGAGGTACGACAGCGGTTGAAAAATTTTCCTGAGGTGCTTTTTGTAACGAGTCAGCAAGGTCGTCCTGAAGACGGCACCGACAACGAGGGCATCAACATGGGCCAGGTTCTTGTTCGTCTCAAGCCACGATCCGGCTGGCGAAGGGGATTGACCAAGCCCGAGCTCGAGGGGGAAATGCGTGCAAGCCTTGCAGAAATACCGGGGGTACGGTTCAATTTCTCCCAGCCCATTCGTGACAGCGTGGAAGAAGCGATCAGCGGGGTTCGAGGCCAGGTGGTGCTCAAGGTATTCGGCCGGGATCTTTTACTGATGCGAAGCATTCTCCAGGAAGCCAGGGAAGCCGTCCATGATATCCCCGGGGTGGTGGATCTGGACCTCTACCGGGATCGGCGGGTGCCCCAGCTCGACATAACGACGGATAGATCCGCGGTGGCACGCGCCGGGATAGGGGTGGACGTGGTACAAGAAGTCATCGAAACCGCGCTGGCGGGGAAAGTTGTTTCGGAGCTGTGGGAAGGTGAGAGAATCGTTCCCATTCGGGTTCGGTTGCCGCGAAGCGAGTTGGAGGACGAAGCCCGAATAGGCGAGATCCCGGTGAGTGATCCCAGCGGAGTTGTCTACCCATTGAAGTACCTGGCGAGCATACAGACCACGCCGGGATGGGCCGCTATCTATCGAGAGTTCAACAGCCGGATGCTGGCCCTGAAGTTCAACATCGAAGGAAGAGACATGGGTTCGGTTGTGCGCGACGCTATCGCTGCTGTAAACAAAAGGGTCGAATTGCCGGATGGTTACTATCTGGAATGGGGAGGCGAGTTCGAAAACCAGCAGCGAGCCATGAAACGACTCTCTGTAGTCGTTCCCCTTGCCCTTCTGGCCGTAATATCACTTCTGCTCCTGGGCCTCGGGTCGGTTCGCAGCGCGCTGGCCGTGGTGCTCGTAATACCATTCGGTCTCACGGGAGGAGTTTTTGCTCTCTTGGCCACCGGAGTGCACGCCTCCATCAGCGCGGCTATCGGCTTTGTCACCCTCCTGGGACAGGTGTGCCTGATGGCGCTGCTTGTCGTCGGCGCCGTAGAGGAAAACCGCAAGCAGGGAAAACCTCTCTTCGAGGCGATCCGCATAGGCACAACCAAAAGACTCAGGGTTTTTGTAATGGCGTTGCTTCTTACCATGCTGGGCCTCTTACCCATGGCCGTCAACACGGGGATGGGCAGCGAAACACAAAGACCCTTTGCTCTGGTGATCATCGGCGGCGTGGTTACCATCCTTGCAGTAGCCCTTTTTCTTCTGCCGGTGATGTATTCCTTCATCGCCGGTAAAACGCCGGTCGGAGTTTCAAAAGAAGAGGAGGATCCATGATGTGGTATGGAAGGTCACCCATGGCCCCCAAGATTTTCTTTTTCCTGCTTATACTCCCAAGCTTCCTGTTTACCGGGTTTTATAGAACTTCCAGCGCGGCTACTGCAGAAACCAAACCCTCTCGCGAAAACGCGCCTTATTCCGAGCGTTCGGCAGAAGCCCTTCCCGAGCGCATTACCATGAAGCAGGCTCTTGATATGCTTAAGAGAAAAAGTCGACGAACAGAGGCGACCAAGAGCCGGGTGGATATCGCCGCAGCGGATCGCATCACAGCCAGGGCGTATCCCAACCCGACCTTTGAATACTCCGGTCTGGCCCTGGCTCTGGGCGCCACCCTGGATGCGGTTTGGGAACACCAGTTCATCTTGGAGCAACCCATCCTGCTCTTCGGACAACGGGGGGCGCGCAAGCAACTTGCCGATGCCAACGTGCTGGCAACCCAGGCTCAAGTAGCACTTGATCTAAAAAAACGCACTCGCGCCGTCAGAAAGGCTTTCGTCACACTCCTTGCGCACCAAAAGAGGTTGGAGTTGCTGAAGAGAAGCTCTCAAGACCTGGATCGCATCCTCAAGATTGTCCGAGGACGCAGTTCAGCAGGCGATCAATCCCTTTACGAGGTGGCCCGCATCGAACTTGAAATCGAGACCCATCGGCTCGAGATTGAAAGGACCCGGACCGATCTGGAAGACGCGTCAGGCAAATTGTCCGCTTTACTCGGCATGCCCGGTTACCGCCCATCGGCAGAGGGAAACTTGAGTCCGGTCTCCATTCCCTCGAATAAAACAGAGTTGTGGCAAAAAGCGTCGGCAAATCACCCGGCAATCATGGCAGCGCAGGCCCACAGGTCCGTGGCTGAAAGCAAACTTAGAGTGGCGCGACGGGAGCGCCTTCCAACTCCCTCGTTCGTTATGGGAATCAATCAAACCCAAGACGAACGGTCCACATCGGTTGTATTCGGGTTTTCCATTCCACTTCCGATTTTTGATAGGGGCAAAGGCGATATCGCACGAGCCAACGCCACCATAAAAGCGGAATCAAAGGCATTGGAAGCAGAGCAATTGGAAATCCGGGCGGAAATCAATCGCGCGCACAGCGTCTACATCCGCCAACTCGCCACCTTGCAACGAATGGAAGAAAAAATGCTGAAGCGTTTGCCCGAACTGCGGAGGATGGCCGAGAAGTCCTACAGTGAAACCGGCTCCTCTTTTTTGGACCTCCTTGATGCCTTCAGGACGATCAAAAACCTGGAGCTTCTTTATCTCAAACAACGGGAGGCAGTGAAAAAAGCCGAGGTCACACTCATCTCAGCCGCAGCCCTTGAGCTTGTTTTCCGCGCCCGATAGCATCCTAGCCTGGCGCCTAAGGACTGACACTTGCATCCAAATACAAATCGTGAATAAAGTACACGTGTTCCGCGGGAAATATTTTTTTCCGGTTGACGGTTCACTTGAAGAAAACATTTCAAACGAGTCTTTTGTGACGCTCAATTCAACGCCCAAGGAAGAAAACAAATGGATCAAAAACGGTACGACTTCTGCGAGAATAATGTCTCGAAATCCATGTCCAGGAGGGATTTCTTGACCCACACCGCCGGAGCGGCGGCAGGCGCGGCTCTTTTTTGCGCGGGGTGCCGCCCGGGAGGACAAGTCACGTCTGCTCGGCCTCCCGGTGAAGGCGATTCTTCCGCGGACGGAGGAGGCTGGCCCCTGGAGCATTTCGGAGTTTCGCGTGAAACCACCGGCAGAGTCATGTCCAAGGCCATGTCAAGGGGAGGATCTTTTGCAGACCTCTATTTTCAAAGGATGCGCTCCACAAGCCTGGGCGTGGAAGACAGTTCGGTAAACAGGGCTTCCAGCCGGGTGGATATGGGAGTCGGCGTTCGCGTCGTGCAGGGAAATGAAACAGGCTACGCGTTCAGCGAAAGCCTTGACGAGGAATCAATGCTCAAAGCGGCCGAAGTCGCGGCCGCTATCGCCTCGGATGGTGGAAAGAAACGAGAGTTTGCGTTCAGGGTCGAACCGACCGGGCGATACTATCCCACCGGAGACGTCTGGGAAGGAGCGGGCGCGGACAAACAAGTCAACCTGCTTTCCGAGCTGGATAAACTGGTAAGATCCAAGGACGGCCGCATCAAGCAAGCATTGATCACCTACCAAGATGTCGACAGCCGGATAGTAGTGGTGGATTCGGACGGAAGAGTGGTAGCGGACCGCCAACCGATGATCGTTTTGTCCGCGTATTGCATAGGCGAACACAAAGGCCGCCGTGAATCCAACACCTACTCGGCTGCGGCGCGGGCAGGGTTTGATTTCATTTCGCCGGAGGTTTTGGAGCGAGTAGCTACAAACGCTGTGGACCGCACCACAATCCTTTTTGACGCGGTTGAAGGCCCGGTGGGCGAAATGCCCATCGTGCTTGCGCCCGGAAGTTCCGGGATCTTGTTGCACGAAGCCATCGGACACGGCATGGAAGCTGATTTTGCGCGCAACAAATTGACCATTTACACCGACATGGTGGGAAAACGCATAGCCCCGGAGTTCGTAAACATAATCGACGACGGAACAAACGAAGCCATGCGGGGATCCATCAACATAGACGATGAAGCCCGTGAATCACAGCGCACCGTACTAGTTGAAAACGGGATTCTGCGTACTTTCATGCATGATCGGATCAGCGCGGATCACTTCAAGCTGAACCCGACCGGAAACGGCCGGCGCCAAAGTTTCAGGCATATGCCCGTACCCAGGATGAGAAACACCTATATGACAAACGGGCCGCACGATCCCGAAGAAATCATCCGCTCGGTCGAAAGAGGTATTTACGCTGTCAGTTTTACCAACGGGCAGGTCAATATCGGCGCGGGCGATTTCACCTTTTACGTCAAGAACGGTTTCCTGATAGAGAAGGGAAAGCTCACCGCTCCGATAAAAGACATCAACATTATCGGAAACGGCCCCAAAGTCCTGGAAAACGTGACCATGGCGGGAAATGATCTCGCTTTCGACGAAAACCGCTGGACCTGCGGAAAAAGAGGACAGGGTGTGCCGGTCGGGCTGGGCCTTCCCACGGTCAAGGTTTCTTCCATCACAATCGGAGGAACCAGCCAAGATGAAAAACCGGTCTCTTTGCCGACACGGGGCGACTCGAACATCGATGAATCCATGAAGGAGGTGCTCGCATGAAACCGAAAGCCCCTCAAATACTGGCCCGAACAGCAGAACTTGCAGTTGAAAGAGCCAAGAAGGCCGGCGCGGACAACTGTGCATCCAGTGTTGATCGGAGACGAAGTTACAGAGTCGTGTGCCGGGATGGAAAATGGGAAGAACTTTCAAGCTCCACTCAATGCAGCCTCAACGTAAGGCTTTTCGTGGAAGGAAGATACGCGGTTCATTCCACAACCGACATTTCCGAAAAAGGCGTCGAGTCTTTTATCACTGAAGCAGTTGCGCTCACTCGGCACCTCATGGAAGACAAGTACCGAAAGCTTCCGCCGCCTGAACTATACGAGGGCCGAAAAACCAAAGACCTTGGTCTTTACGACCCTAAATACCGCAACCTGGACCTCGCAGCGCGACAGGGTGCCGCTATAAAGGTTTATGAAGAAGCAAAAAGAAACGCTGGTGAAAACCTGATTTCAGCTTCCGCCTCATTTTCCGACACGATCGTGGAATCGGTTGTCCGTCACAGCGACGGTTTCGCGGAAAACGAATCTGAAACATTTTTCTCAACGGGCGCAAGTGTGAGTTTGCAGGATTCCGGAGGAAGCCGGCCGAGTGACTGGGCCGCGGTCGCGTCCAGGTTTTTGGATGATTTGACCGAACCTGAAAAAGCCGGCAAAGAAGCCGCGCAAAGAGCAAGAGCTCAACTAGGCGCAAAAAAAATAAAATCCGTAAAACTCCCGATCATCGTTGAAAACAGGGCCGTGCCCAGATTGCTCGGCGGTCTTTGGCAACCACTTTACGGTTCCGCTCTTTACCAGGGGCGCTCTTGTTTTGAAAAATCCCTGAACCAAAAAATCGCGGCATCCAACTTTTCCTTAATTGACAGTCCCCTGCATGAAAAAGGTTTTTCCTCCCGCCGATACGATGGTGAAGGAATAACCGCCCGGAAACTTCCCGTGATCGAAAAAGGGATCCTCAAAAGCTTCTATCTTGACACATACTATGCAGGGAAATTGGAAAAGGAACCTACAACGGGCTCACAGAGCAACCTCGTCTTTTCGCAAGGCAAAAAGGATCTGGAAGGATTGTGCAAGGAAGCCGGAAAAGCATTGCTGATCACGCGGTTCATAGGTGGAAACTCGAATCCCACTACCGGGGATTTTTCCCACGGAGTAGCGGGCTTCCTGGTGGAAAACGGTAAAATCGGACAACCGGTCATTGAATTGAACATTTCAGGCAACCACACGAATCAATGGCAAGGCCTTGTGGGAATCGGCTCTGATCCGTTTCCATATTCAAACGTACTCTCACCCAGCCTGCTTTTCGCGGAAACCATGATCGCGGGAGAATAGGCCCCGACGATAACCGCTTCGACCATCAAAAATGCAAATCGCAGGCTCTTTCAGTGAGTGATGGGTCCCGGCGCGGTGGATATGCCGGCTCCCCACCAGGCATAAGGTGTCGAAAGGACCAGGGCGGTGTCCCCGGTTATCGGATCAATGGAAATAATCGCGCCGCTTGCGTCGAATCCGAACATAAGGTTCTCGGTGCCCGCGAGCCCATACAAGGAGTTGTATCCTGTAGTGACGCCTATCTCGGACAATACCGCCCCGTTTGCAGGATCCACCTCCACAATAACGTCGCTCGAAACCCCGCTCTTGTTTACAGCCGCGAAGGTACCCACCCCTTTTAGGGAATATGCGTCTCCGCTGGATGAATAGCCCGATCCGTAAGTGCCGAGCAGAGTCAACTCGGCCGCTGCCTCGCCGACGATATCCACCCTGTACCAGCCGCCCGCGTTGGAGATGCCGATGATCACGTCTCGATAAGACTCCACTGTGCCCGCGGGCACCAGGGTCAAACCGTTGAATGACTGTCCCAGCGACGCCAAATGATCACACGCCGCAGTAAAGGGATTGCACACAAACAAGTCGTAGAAAGTACACGCGTACAACACATTATACTGGTCAAGCGCGACATCGGTGACCTGGCCCGGATTCATATCAAAGGAAAAAGAACCGACCATTTCGATTTCAAAGGTGGTCGGGTGCATCGTATAAAGAGTCGACGAAGTGTGCGCATAGATCATGCCCATAAGCCCAGGTACCGGTTTCGTATCATCGTCCGGGAAAGGATCCGCGATATCCGGAATGCCGTCTCCATCCGAATCTATAAGCGCACATTTTACATTCACATCCGTAACCGGTCCATACCCCACCGTGCCGTCACCTTTTTCGACGACACATTCCTGCTCAGGATCATCCGGATGATCCAGCACAGTGACGCTGTATGGTTCACCCGCCGGCAACTGTTCGGAAAACACAAAACTTCCGTTTTCAGTTATCGCGAGATCATCCCCCGCATTGTTTTGCAGCACCAGGCCGGTTCCGAAAAGTCCCGACACATTCCCCCCTACGGAATGCGGCCCGGGATCCGGTTCGGCATCAATTTGGGCCGCATCCTGCAGGACCTCGGAATCAGCACGGACCTCTGCGTCAAGGTCGTACACATCGGAATCAACCGAACCATCCAAGTCAACATCTTCACCCCCGGTTTGGGATGTCTTGCACGCGGAAATTGAAAACACAAAAATCCCCAAGAAACAACCAAACATCACCCTGGACATGAAATCACCTTTTCCTTCACCTTTAAACAACTCGAAAGCAGCTCATACGCTTACTGTTACCATTTCCCTCGTTGGAAAGGCTACTTCAACGCCTTTAAAAACACAACATCAAGGCGATAAGGGGTGCGGCTCTTTTAGCCCGTCGACCTTTTTCCTTTAACAAGCCGCAAACCGGTAGCGCCCAAACCGCGGAACACAGTGCTGCCGAGGCCATGGGTTTTCGCAGGCTCCGGAAACGCCGGACGTCGCCGTTTGCATACTGTT
>SLPX01000318.1 GCA_007131745.1 Myxococcales bacterium | reverse complement strand
CCGTTTGAAGCTCCCCTTCGGGGAGCATCGTCGGCGACTCGGCCAAATCCCTTCAGCCCTTCGGGCAGCGGTCTTCTGACGCCGGCTTTTTCCGAACCTGCTTCAACTTTCGGCCTCGGCGTACAAAGCGCTGCTTCGGGCTAAAAGATCCGCACTCCCCTGTTTTTGTACAAAAAACAATAGGGACAAGAGATTAAACCTGGATGTCCTTCCGGACGTCTCCCTTGTAAAAGCGCGATATTTTTTCGGCCAGGTCTTTTAATTCGCGACTTTTGTTTTCGGGGATCTTTATATGCAGTTCCACGTACAAGTCCCCCTTCTTTCCACCCCGCACAACCGCCCCTTTTCCTCGAAGCCTTAGTTTTTGTCCGCTTTGACTCCCCGGAGGAATTTTGAGCTTCACCGAGCCGCTCAGGGTGGGAACATCTATGGTCGCGCCGGACACGGCTTCTTCCAAGGTCACCGGCAGGGTCATGAGAAGATCGTCACCTTCACGCCTCAGAATCGGATGGGGACGCAGCTTGATCTTCAGATGCAAATCCCCGGACGGCCCGCCGTTTTTACCGGGCCGGCCTTTTCCAGCGAGGCGGATTTTTGATCCGTCGTTTACTCCCGCGGGTATGCGCACTTTCAACTTGGTCGGCTCCTTGACCATGGTGGAACCTCTGCAAGTCGGGCAAACCGGCCCCGGAAGAGATCCCGTGCCGGAGCATCTGCTGCAAGGTGTCTGCATGTCAAAGAAACCTTGAGAACTATGAACCGCGCCGCTTCCGCCGCACTCGGGGCAAACTCCGCCCCCTCCCCCCGTGCCGGCCGTTCCGGAACCTCCGCACTGACTACACGAAACGGGTAAATCAATGGTTATTTCGACTTCTTCGCCTTTGAGCGCGGTCGTCATGTCGATTGTCAACTCAGACTCGATGTCGCCTCCCCGCTCAACCGCCCTTCTCCTCGTTCCGGTTCTGCCTCCGCCGAAAATGGAACCAAAGAGATCACTGAAGCCCTCCCCGTCAAAACCGCGGGCGCTCCTTCCGCTCGTAAACGGATTGAACCCTCCACCTCCACCTCCCCTTCCTCTTCCACCTGAAGACCATTGCCGGTACTGTCTCGCCTGCTCGGCGTCAAACCCCGGCTTCATCGAAATTTCCCCGAATTCATCGTAAAGTTTACGCCTTTCGGGATTGCCCAGGATCTCGAACGCCTGGGATACCTCTTTGAACTTCTCTTCAGCGGCCGGATTGTTCTTGTTCAGGTCCGGGTGGTATTTTCTCGCCAGCTTCTTGTAAGCCTTTTTTATGGCATCCTGTTCTGCGTCTTTGGAAACACCCAGTGTTTGATATGGATCTTTACCCTGCACCGCTTGACTCCTTCTTTGTACTCCGGGGCAAAAGCCTCATGGCCGATCCTTGCGAATCGGGTCACAAGCGGCTTACAACAACCCGGGCAGGCAATACAAGCTTGTCTTCCCTCGTGAATCCGGGGGTCATTTCCTCTACAATTATTCCGGACTCGTTTTTTCCGGCAGGAACAACGGCCACCGCGTCGTGAATTTCAGGGTTCATGGGTTCACCCACGCCGGGTACCCGGTCGTACCCGAAATCCCTGAGGATATTGTTCAGTTTTTTAAGCGTCAATACCACTCCCTCGGCGATTTTGTCTGCTGAAGATCCTCTGACCATCGAAGCCGATTCCAACTCGCTTATCACTTCCGCCAGTTCCCTGACCAATTCATCCCTGCCCTTTTTTTTCGCAACTTCAAGATCTCTCTTCGCGTGCCTCTTGAAATTCTCAAAATCAGCCGCAAGCCTTAGATGAGACTCGCGAAGATCTTCAAGCGCCTTCATCGTTTCGGCATGAGTTTGTTCATTCGATTCTCCGGAAGATAAATGTTTTTCATGGGAAAAATCGTCAATGTTTTCTTCCGGCACTCCAATGTATTCCTGGTCTCGTTTTCTCTTCATACCTTTTCCATCCGGTTTCATGGCCTCTTTCACGCAAATGTTCAAAGAAAACCGGCTCGCAGGAACCGGACGTCCTTTGGCATCCGCGTTTTTCTTTCATTGCAGACCAAGATAATCACGAAGCCTTAAAAGGTCCAGCCCTCTTGATGTCGCAGCCTCAGGAGGTTCAACGCCCGGTTCCGAGAAAATCCTTTATCGAATCCAGGATTGCGTCACGGTTGGGTATTTCCGAAACGATCAGGGTGTCGCTTTCCGGAAAATGTTTTGTCAGATCCTTTATAAACTGTCCGGATCCGTAAGGACTGTGGACCTGGCCGTAACAAAACACATTGGAAACAGGAAATAGATTTTCTTCCAGAACCTTCATGCAGACATGGGTATCGTCGGACGACCAGTTGTCGCCGTCGGAAAAATGAAAGGGATAAATATTCCATTGCCCGGAAGGGTAGTCGGCATCAATGATCTTGCAACAGAGCTTGTACGCGCTCGATATCATGGTGCCGCCGGATTCCCGGGTTCTGAAGAAAGTTTCACGATCCACTTCCTTGGCGGTGGCATCGTGAATGATGAAACGGCTTTCAAGACCTTTGTATTGGGTGCGCAGCCACATATCGATCCAGTATGATTCTATGCGGACAAGCTCTTTCTGTTCGTCTCCCATGGAGCCGGAGACATCCATCATGTAAATGATCACCGCGTTGGATTGGGGGATCGAATCCGTTTTCCAGGAACGGTATCTCTTGTCTTCCCGGATGGGAATGATGACCGGAAGCTTGGGATCGTAGGTGCCTGAAGCAAGCTGCCTTTTCAAGGCTTCCTTGAAGGTTCGCTTGAAGTGTTTCAAACTCTCGGGACCGGTTTGCCTCACCCCGGTGTATCTCTCTTTTTCCGAGATTATCCGGTGAACTCCCCTGGGCTGAATGTTCGGCAGCGCGAGTTCTTCCCCCAT
>SLPX01000010.1 GCA_007131745.1 Myxococcales bacterium | reverse complement strand
GAGCACGTGCTGGAGCTGTCGTGGGAGGTTTGGTAGGCAGTCCGAGATGGCTTAGGATTTTGTTGATCGTAGTCGGATCGGTGATAAAGGAAATTACCTTCATTGGTGAAGAGCAATAGGGCGCATTGACTCACGGTTTTTGTTACCGAGCGGACCCCGTTGCCTCATAGGATTGTTACCCAACGAAAAATGCGTTGGGAGGCAACATGAGGAGCAAGCTCAGTATGGCAACAAGACAGGAATTGCTGGATGCACTTAGGAAACGTTACAAGTCGGCGAGCCGGAAAACGAAGATCAAAATAATCGATGAATTTGAAGAATTGTCAGGATTCCACAGAAAGCACGTAATCCGGCTGATGAATGAAAAAGAAGACGGACAAATCAGCAGCCCCATAAAATCTAAACGGATTTACGACGAAGCTGTGAAGGAGGCTCTGACCATCTTATGGGAGACGTCCGACCGGATGTGTGGCAAAAGACTTCAAGCTATTTTGCCCGTGCTCATAGAGTCGATGGAACGTCACGGGCATTTGGCCCTTGATGAAACGGTTAGAAAGAAACTGTTTGATATTAGTCCTTCTACGATTGATCGGATACTGAGTCCGGTGCGGACGAAGAGCAAAGAAAAACAACGAAAGAAGCGAAAACAAAGAGACGCAGCCAAGAAAATTGCGATAAGGACATTTGCGGATTGGAACAGTCCACCTCCCGGTTTCTTTGAGATGGACTTTGTCGCACACCACGGTGGATCGATGGCCGGCAGCTTCGTTCACACGTTGGTTTTAACAGACATAGCGACTACCTGGACGGTTTGTATTCCTCTATTGTACAGAGAACAGACGCTCGTCAGAAAAGCCTTGGATATTTTGCAAATGGAAATGCCAATGCCGTTGCTCGGGATAGATACAGATAATGACGGAGCTTTCATCAACGAAACACTTATAAACTATTGCTCAGACAACGGTATCGAGTTTACAAGGTCCCGCCCTTACCGGAAAAACGACCAAGCTTGGATTGAACAGAAAAACGGTTCGGTTGTTCGTCGTTTAGTGGGCCACGCTCGCTTTCAGGGGATGCATGCTGCACAGACACTGGCAAAGTTGTACCGTGCCGGCCTTCAACATGTAAACTTCTTTGAGCCGTCTTTTAAGTTGATTTCCAAACGCCGAGAGGGCTCAAAGACGATCAAAAAGTACGACAGCCCTACGACGCCGTGTGATAGGCTGCTTGTCAGACCTGAAATAAAAGACGAAGACAAGGAGCAGCTCAAAAAGATTCGACTCGAACTGGACCCACTTCGGTTGATACAAGATATACGAATAGCCCAGGCCCATCTGGCGGACTTTGAAACAAAAACGAAAGATGCAGAGATTTCGAGCCAGACCCTTGACCGATTCATGGAAGAATTGCCACACCTATGGAAAAATGGAGAAGTCCGTGCAACTCACCGAAAGCCGGAAAAACAACCGAGGTATTGGAGGACGCGTCCAGACCCTTTTAGCGACTCGCGACAAATATTGAAAAGTTGGCTTGAACAAAATCCAGACACAACGGCAAAAGAACTTCTGGAAAGGCTGTGTGTTTTGTATCCCGAAAAGCACTCATTTTCTCAGTTGAGAACTTTGCAAAGACGGGTTAGTGAATGGAGACAAAGGAAGGCAGAGAACCTACTCTTTCTATCTGAAAAACAAGCTATATAGACCAATCGGATGCTTTAACTCCGTTTTAGTCCCCCCTCGGGGGGACTAACTCTGGAAAGAAGAAGAGATAGGAAAAAAAGAGCAGAAATCCCAATCAAAAGGCAACGATCTCTCGGTAACATTTTTCGGTGAGGCAACAGGCTGCACAAATGTAATTGTCGCTGGGCACGTGATCCTCAAAAAGGTATGATTAATCATGTGAATCGCCGGAAAGTATGAAAGAAATCCCATTGCGCTTCCCATTCATCCCGTCCTCCACCTCCACCCTTTTACAGGTCCCAGGGGCAAGACTCGACGAAATGCTGGAACTTCAACGCAAGGCAAGCAGGATATAAATAAGGAAACTTTCAAATACAACGCCTTTTCGATTCCAAACGTTAACCGTGGCGAGAAAATTCCGACAGCACGAAAAACTTATTGACTCATCAAAAAGAAAATGCAAAAAGTGCAGGTGCAATTATTCAATTAATGATAATCGAACTAAATACCCAAAGAGGGAATACCGTCTGTCTTGAGAGAATCACCAATAAGGAGGTAAAAAGATGGGTTTTATATCTGGAGCATGGCTTTTCGTATTGGGTGTCCTTGGTGCAGCAAACTTGATAATCGCGAAAAAACCCGATGCAAAAGAGCTTATAGGCAAAATCGCACCATACCAAGGATGGATTGGATTTGTATCTTTGTGGTATGGAGCGTGGACCATCGTACATTCGGTGATGAACATAAGATGGCTCAGTGTGGTTCCCATTTGGTGGACTACCTACCTGTCATCCGGAGCAATTCAGTTTTGTCTCGGAGTCTTGTTAGGTGTGGGCGTTTTCAAGTCTTTTGTAAAACATGAACAGACCGTGGAAAAAATGGATCAGCTCGTCACAAAGCTGGCGCCTTTCCAGGGGACGCTTGGACTCATTGCAATGGGGCTCGGCGTGTGGACCATAGTGGCGGCCATCCTCTTTCTCTGATTCTTCCCGAAATTCTTCTTTCTGTTTTCGTATTTATGGAAGGTACGGCGAAACTTTCCGTCTGCATGAGATGCATGAAGCTCTTCAAGCATTTCTTCTGTTATGATTTTTCGTGCAGCCGGTTGTTTATCCAAAACACAGTGCCCCAGTCAATTCCGGGCAACTAACAACTTTTCCCGCAGCCTCAAAAAAAGGGTAGAATTTCTAGTTTTGACCGAATAACGGTGAATTACAGCCCTTTCTAAACAG
>SLPX01000215.1 GCA_007131745.1 Myxococcales bacterium | reverse complement strand
TTCGGCCTGGCAGGAAAGAGCGCATTCGCCCGAACCGTCACATACGTAACCCGGTTCGCATTCATTGCCACAGGAGCCGCAGTGCATCCTGTCATTCTGAATATTGACGCACATTCCTTCGCAATTAACCAAGTCATGCTGGCATGACAAGCTGCAGTTACCATCAGAGCATACTTCACCAAGCTCACAGGAGATTCCACATTCTCCGCAATTGTTCCGGTCGTTTTGCAGGTTCACGCAGACATCCAAACAGACATCTCTCCCCGCCGGACAGAAAAGCTCACAGGTTCCCTGGCTGCAGACCTCACCATCTTTACACTCATGACCGCATTCTCCACAGTTGTATACATTGTTTTGAAGATCCACGCACACATCATTGCAGTTCACCAATCCTTCGTTACACTCAACAACCGAAGGAGAAGAGCTTGAACCACAAGATGTAATTGTAAGCCAAACAGACGTTGCGAGCGTCAAGCTCAACAAGGCGAAGGGGGCAAGCTTCGTATTACTATTCATTGTCCTATTCCTTTCTGATGGCCAAATTCAACCTGGGCTATTTAGTTGCAGGAAGGCTGGAAAAAGTAGAGATGCTTGTCAATGAAAAAGAGGAAAAAGCGAAGCAAAAAGGCGAAGACTAATGAAAGGAAGCGGACAAAGCCCTTATTCCGAAGTGGAACTCAGTTCCTCGACCAAGATTCTTTGTCGCAAGACCAGAACCAGTTGCTCTCCAAGCCTGGAGGCTTTGTCGACAACCTCTTTCAATGAAATGTCGGGCGGCAATGGGTTTTCGAGTACGCCCGAGCGAAAAAGCTCAATTTCAACCCGGACCAGAGTTCTTATAGCGGCACAATAGGTTTCAAGGATGGACATGGGAAAAAGCATGCCCATGCCTGCGCGCCTGGTTTCGTGAATTGTGGACAACAAGAGGAGGTCGTTACCCGAGTAGATTGGTTCTCCGCTTTCGTTTTGCGCCGGATTGACAAGCTTGAGACGGGACAGTTCTTTCAGATCGGTATCATCGATGTCAAGCCTGTTGAGTATTTCACTGTGGGTCATTTGCTTTGCGCGTCCCCTTGCTGTCTGCCATGAACCTTGTTGTGCAGCGGCCAGGAGTGGACCCACCGTACCGAGGCGGCGCCTGGTATCATCGTCCAGGTCTTCGCGAAGTGTGGCGCTGGGAGGGGGTTGCAGGATTTCCTTGATTACTTTCAAAGGAAGAAACCTGCTTTGTTGCAGGATCTTTATCGCTTTCAATCGGTTGACCAGGTTCGTGTTGTAGTAGGCCATGTTCCGGCTTGTACGCTTGGCGGGCTCGGGGAGCAGTCCCTCTTTGATATAGTGTTTTATCGTGGGAACCGGGACACCCGCCAGGTCTGCAAGTTCTGAAATTTTCACCAGCTTGGTTGTTGTCATCTTGCTTGCTTGACTCGTCGAAAGACCATAAGGAATTAGTATATGGTTTGACACCTATCAGAAGGTTGTCAACTTGTTCGAAGCCTACTCTATATCACATCACACAAAGGATTGAAAGTTGTTGGTGTGACTATCGACCCCATTTGCAAGCGAACCGTGGATATGGTCGGATCGGTTGACCCGTATACGGGTTTTTGATAGTGTGCCCTCACTTGTTGTTTGATGACCGGTCAGTTCCCGTTCGGTGGGGGTTGTGCCGGGTTAAATGTTCTGAATCACAAAGGAAAAGAGGTAGGCCGTGCTCAACTATGATTTGTCCGAGGAACAGCAGATATTAAGAAAGACAATTCGGGATTTTGCAGAAAACGAGATCGCTCCGAAAGCTCTGGAATTGGATGAAAAAGAGGAGTTTTCCGTGGAGTTGACAAAGAAGATGGCCGAGATTGGACTTTTCGGCATGTTTGTGTCGGAGGATTATGGGGGTTCCGACATGGGTTACGTATCTTACATCATAGCGGTGGAGGAGATGGCAAGGGTGGATGGTTCGCATGCATCCACCGTGGCGGCGGGCAACTCCCTTGGAATCGGGCCGATTTATTATTTCGGCAATGAAAAGCAGAAAGAGGAATACCTTCCCAGTCTTTGTTCAATGGAAGCGGATGAGTTCAGGTTGTCGGGTTTCGGCCTCACCGAACCCAACGCGGGGAGCGATGCCGGGGGAACCAAGACGCAGGCCGAGTTGAAAGATGGGAAGTGGGTGATAAACGGGTCGAAAATATTTATTACAAATGCGGCGAATCCCCTTACGAATGTAAACATCGTGCAGGCAGTGACCGGAAAGTCACCTGACGGAAGAAAAGAGTATTCGTGTATTCTTGTTCCCACCGGGACGGAGGGATTCAGCGCCGTGGCGATGCACGGCAAGATGATGTGGCGCGCGTCCAACACCGGGGAACTCTATTTCGACGATTGCGTTGTACCTGAGGAAAACCTTCTTGGAAAAAGGGGGGAAGGGTTTCATCAAATGCTTTCCACCCTTGATGGTGGCAGGCTTTCCATCGCTGCCATGGGGCTGGGATGCGCGCAGGGTGCATACGAGGCCGCGCTTGCATATTCAAACGACAGGAAACAATTCGGAAAACCAATCAAGAGTTTTCAGGCGGTTGCATTCAAGCTCGCAGACATGGCGATGAAAATAGAGGCGGCCCGAAACATGCTGTACAAAGCATGCTGGTTGAAGGAAAACGGCCGTGGTTATGAAAAACTCGCCGCCATGTCGAAGCTTTATTGCTCTGAGCTTGCCAGGGAAGTTTCAAACGAGGCGGTCCAGATACATGGCGGGTATGGATTGATGCGCGAGTATCACGTGGAGCGTTTCTATCGCGATGCCAAGCTTTTGGAAATCGGCGAGGGAACGTCGGAAATCCAGCGAATAGTCATTTCCCGCAGGATCCAGGAGTAGCCGAGGCGATTGGTTGTCCCGGGATTTTTCCGAATGTCCGGATGTCCGGATGTCCGAATGTCCGGATTTCCGGATGTCTGCGGGACGGTTCAAAGTTGTATTGTCAGCCTGTAATACCTGGATCCTCTTTGTACGATCATGACCATGGTGTTGCCGGGCCTCAGCTTGGCGGTGAGTTTGTAGAGCAGGGCCATGTTGGTCGTCCGGGTGCCGTTGATGTCGTGAATGATGTCTCCAGGACGCAATCCAACGCGGTGTGCGTTTCCCTCTTGCTGCACCCAGGTCAGCACTACTCCTTGTTTGGTCTCCAGTTTCATCCTTGAGGCGTGTTTCGATGCATTGTCCACTCGTATGCCCAAATGAAGCTGGAATTGCTCCCACGCTACTTCGGGGGTATAGACTCCCACCCTCACTCGAACGCGGCCGCGGCTGAGAGTGAAATCCACTCTTTCATTGGGAATCATTCTGGACAGGGCCGATGTAAAATCCTGGCTGGTGTTGATCCTGGTGTTTCTCACGCCGAGTATTACATCCCCCTCCTTTATTCCGGCCTTGTAAGCCGGCCCGTTTTCAGCCACCGATGTCACGTAGACCCCCGGTCCGCGGTAGGGACTCACGTTGATGCCCAGCCAGCCCCCCCGTACACGGCCGTAGCGCAAAAGGTCGTTAGTAGCTTCTTTTACCCTGTCGATTGGAGCCGCGAACCCTATTCCCCTTCCGCTTCTGTGAATAGCCGTCGTGATTCCAATCAATTCTCCGTTTATGTTGAGGAGAGGTCCACCGGAGTTTCCCGGGTTTATGGAAGTATCGGTCTGGATAAAGTCTTCATAAATTTGGTTTCTTATCTTCAGCCGCCGGTTCAATGCAGAGATTACGCCGGTGGAAACTGTGTGCGAGAGGCCGAAAGGGTTTCCAATGGCGATCACGGTTTCGCCGGGCATAAGGTCCGATGACTTTCCCATGGTTGCGGAGGGCAGTTTTTCTTTTGTGTTTATTTTCAAAACAGCGAGATCGAATCTCCGGTCGGCTCCGATGATTTTTGCAGAAAAGGTTCTGTTGTCGGAGAGTTGTACGTAAATCTGGGTGGCTTTTGTCACGACGTGTTCATTGGTTACTGCATAGCCTTTCGGATCTATGATGACCCCGGAACCGAGGGATTGCACGTTTTGTTGGCGTCTCTGGTAGAACAGGGAATCGTCTTCCTCTTCAGCATCGCCCGTATGGAAAGGGTTGGGGGCGATTTCTTTTTTCGTGTAAATGTTGATGACTGCCGGGCTGACTTTACGAACGGCCTTGACCACCGGGGTCAATCTTTGAGGGTCGACGTTGCGTGCGTGGACACTCGAAAAAGAAACCCCGGAAATCGCAACGATTAACAACAATAAGAACAGGGTTTTTTTGTGTTTGCTGATAAGCATTCAATACTCCAAACTGTTTTTCAGCGAGGATTTTTGTAAACTCCCGAATTCCAACCGCCGGTCTTGATGATTGCCGAGCGGGTTAACAAAATCAAAACACCTTGGAATAATTATACTCGAAAATAGAAGAAAAATTTCAAAGATTTTCCGAGCCGGCTATGATAAAGCTGAGAATCCGGCTGTTAAAGAGAGAAAAAACGGCCGCGTAACAGATTGCGATATGTTACGAGTCATCGTCATGGTTGTTTCCTGTTTGTAATGAACCGGAGCACGGGAGGAAAAAGATGCCCATTGATGAAGATCTCCTGAAAATTCTGGCGTGTCCCAAATGCAAGGGAAAACTGGAATACATTGAAGACAAGGAATTTATTTGTCACGGTTGCATGTTGGCCTATAAAGTGGAAGATGGGATTCCGAATTTCTTGATCGAGGAAGCTCAGCCGGTGACGAAGCCAAAGAATTGAGGCTGCGCTGAGCGTCAACAAGGTTATCGAGGTCGACTGCTATGGACAAGCGAGTAATATTGGTTGTGGAAAACGATTCCCGGGAGCGGATGCAATTGCAATCAGCGTTGGGAAAAACGGGTTTTGAGGTTGAAACAGCGACCGACGGTTTGAAGGCCCTGACATTGATAGAAAAACGTTGTCCTGATTTGATCGTTGCCGAAGTTGTGTTGCCGAACCTGGATGGCATGAGGTTGTTAAAGGCTGTAAAGGGCAGGAAAGAGACGATGGGTATTCCTGTAATTTTGCTGACCGTGAAATCCGAGACATCTTCGATGGTCGAGGGGATCAATTCAGGGGCGAGATTTTACGTTTTGAAACCTTATGACATGAACGATCTCGTGAAGAAGATCAAAAGGGCGCTCGATGAAACAAGCGGCCGCGCTTGTTGACTTTTACTCCACTGCAAGTCCCAGGTGTTCTCTCAGCAGGAAGTATCTTTCCGAAACGCTGAACAGAAGGAGATTGGTGATACGGTCCTTGGCCGGGATGCCCGTGACGCCGTCCGATTCCGATGCAACCTGTTTTGCTACCACGGTAAAGTCGTTGCACAAGGTCAGGCCCGCCTGTAGAGCAGTGAGATCCGTAGCGGTCAGCCACTTGGGTATGCTCGCAGCATCGGAGCCTGCTAAGAGCAGTTTCTTTGCAACGGGAGTAAGTTGCTCAAACACGAGCGGAGGAACCGTTCTCTCGAAGTGTTCAATGAACTTCTTGATGCCCGGATTGTTACGGTCAATGGGGGAGTCAGGCGCCATGATGGCGACGGCCGCACCAAGTGCGTTTGCAAGATCCGCGCGGGAAGGAAGAGCGCGTCGTAAATAACGGTGAGGTCGCATGAATGTCAGTTGTCTAGCCAGCTCGAAAACGACTTCTTGTTCGTTTTTGCCTTCGAATTTTCCGAGGTCCACAAGCCATGAAGGAACCAGGGAAGCGCGTTCCTTGGTGTTGGCGAGTTGAATCGGAAGAAGTTGATCTTCCCTTATGAATATTTCCGGTTTGAGGCCGATCTCAAGCGTGTTGGCCGCGTAAAGGAAAAGTTTCGGTAACAATCGCCCATCCTTTTCGGGAGCCAATCGTTCTCTTCTTTTCAGACTGAATGCTTTGTGCTGCTGCGCTGTCAGGATGGCGGCCGGTACGCAAATGCCCGCCATTATGGAGTTAAGCAGGATATTCTCACTTTCATGCGCCAGGTTTTCTCTCCAGAGCTTGTCATTTACGGTTCTCCGGGCTTTGACAAAACCTTTCGGACGGTAACGATCATAGAATATCTTTTGTTTCTCATCCGCCTGCTTCAGGAAGGTCAGCGCTGCGCAGAAACACCATGTCTTGTCTTTTTGTCGGCTTCGTATGTAAAGGTCACACAGAGTCTTGTATATGGAGACCCTGTAAGGAGCGTTTTTCAAGAGAAGCTGGTTCATCTCGATTGACTTGTCAATCTTGTCCGGACCGGCTTCCAGGTAAAGCTTTGCCAGGGTTTCATTGCGTTCCTGGCTGGTCGGATCCAAAGCGACTGCTCCTTCAAATGCAGCTATCGCGGTTTCCGGTTCACCCAGTTTTTCCAGGTAAACCTCTCCCATCTTTTGCAGCAATTCCACTTTTGTTCGAACAGGAGCGTTTTCCGGCAACCGCTTGAACTGCTGGCGGTAGGCGCGGCCGAGGTTCTTCCACCTGGCTTCGTCGATGAGGATTCTTTCAAGGGCTTCGAAAGCGAGATGGTCTTGCGGGTTGAGATCCAGGGCGGCCTCGAATTCCGTAAGAGAGCGATCCATTTCCATCAATTCGTCCCTGAAGATGACTCCTGCTGTGTAGTGATACTTTGCCTTGTATTGAGTGTTATCTTCGATTTCGGCGAGCCGAAGCACCGTTCCGGCGACCTTGTCCCAATCTTCAGCCGTTGAGTGGATTTCCATTATCTTGTGAAGCGTGGCGTGGTCGGTTTTCTTTATTTTCAGTGCTTCGTCGAAATAATCGAGAGCGGTTTCTTCGTCACCAAGATATTCAAGATAGATGTCGGCAATTTCCAGCAGAAGCTTGTGGCGATCCTCGTCGCTTTTCGTTTTTTTCAACAATGCCACTTTGGTGGCAGCCACCTTGTCGTAATCCTTGGCTTCGGCCCTCAAATCTATCACGGCCTGGGCGGATGGCTCATACTCGGGATCAATTTCAAGCGCCTTGTCGAAAAGGGTCAACGCTTTTTCCTTGTTTCCGCTGTTGAGTTTTACCGTTCCGAGGCGGTGATAAATTTCCACTAGCTGGTTGTCTTCCAGGTTCTGCCTGTGCCCCACCAGAATGGCCTGGTACAAATTAGCGGCCGCGGTCCAGTCTTCACTTGCATACTTCAGATCCGCCAGCGCTTCCAACACGTCAAGACGGCTCGGATCCAGTTCTCTCGCTTTCTGGAGATGCTTTACCGCCTTTTCGATGTCCTTGGTTTGCCGTGCGGCAAGTCCCAGGCGGCTGTGATAATGGAGAGCCTTCTTTCTGTCCTTTTCATCAACTCTTCTTACCAGGATGTCCAGGAGCGGTTCGGCTTCTTCCCATTCTTCCCTGCTGTAATGGTATTCTTGAAGTTTTTCCGCGGCTGCTTCGTGTCCCGGGTCCGATTGAATGGCTTTTCGCCAAAGCTCAACCGCCTTGTTCTGATCTTCGATTTCCTTTTCGTACAATTCTCCGGCTTCAAAAAGAGTCTGTGCCCTTTGGATTGGATTATTGGTCAACTCCTGCGCCCGGTCGAGCATCTTGGCGGCCCTGTACCACTCCTGCTTGGAGCGATAGAGCTGGGAAAGAGCCGTCACTACTCCCAGGTTTTCAGCATCCAGTTCGAGTGCTTTCATGAGACGTTTTTCAGCTTCTTCCGGATCCCCGAGCTTGGTGCCGGCGATTTCACCGATTTGTCGCTGCAGTTCGCCTCTTTCCGAATCGTCCTCTGCAAGTTCAGCTCGTTGGCTTAAAATATCGACCAGTTTCACCCACATTTCAGCACGGCGATAGAATCCGGAAATGGTTGCGAGCACTTCCTGGTCGGCGCCGTCCAGTTCGAGCGCGGATTCGAGCGTTTCAATCGCATCTTCCAGTTTGCCGATCTGTTCGTCTTGAACCGAGGCCGCTGCCTTGAGAATCTCCATCCTGACTGCGTTCGAGGACGCGTTATCCACGTGTCTCTTGTAGACTGAAATCAACCGTTCCCAGTCCTCGTCTTCTATGTACCTCTTTTCAAGACTCCTGTAGACAACATCGTCCCCCGGATCCAGGGTGAGAATGTTTTCCAGGATCTCCTTGACCCTGGTTTTCATTTTCTCATCCGTTCCCATCTCGATGACCAGTCTACGATAGAGAGCTATCTGCTCTGTGGTGTCTTCTACTATGTCCGCGAGTCTTTCCGCCACCCTGAGGTAATCCTTTGGATGATCCAGTTCTTCATAGATGTCGCACAATTTGCGCAGCACTTCTTCATCATCCGGTTCCTCTTCCAACACGGATTCGTATGCTTTTGAAGCGTTCTTGGGATCCTCCAGCTGCTCACACAAGATGTCGGCCATCTGGCGCTTGAGGTTGCGAGCGCTTTCGGGTTCTTCCGCCAATTCGATAGACTTTTTCAGTACCTTGACCAGGGGTTCCCAGAGTTCGAGCATGCGACAGATGCCTTCCAATGCTGAAAGAGCGGCCACATTCTCCGGATCTTTTTCCAAAACTTGCTCGTAGAAGAGGCGGGCCTCGTTCGGTTCGCCCAAACGGGTTTCATAAAGCTCTGCAAGCTCCATCTGATAAAATGTTCGCTCATCATCATCAATGAGCTCCAATCTTTTTCTGAGTACCTGTGCGAGATCAGCCCATCTTTCTTTGGACTTGTATATTGTAGCAATAGCATCCCAGAGTTCGGGGTTTTTGGGATCCGTCTCTAACCCTTTTCCGAGAGCTGCTATCGCGTAGTCAGCGTGATCCAATCTTTCGCTATATATTCTGGCCGCTTGGAGCCACAGTTTTGCGGACATTTTCCGGTCGTCTATAGATGGAATCACTTCATTTAGATGAGCCACCAGATCGGTCCATTGCTCTGTTGCTTCCGCAAGCCGGAACAATTCTTCTCCGAGTTTTTCATCAGCGGGGTCAAGGGAGTGGGCCGTTTGTGCCATGTAATACGCTTTGCCCAGATCTCCGATTTCCTGTTCATAAATCTGTTCTACTTCCCGGAGTTTTTTAAGCTGGTCTTCAACGTCTTCTGATGTCGCCACTTTTCCAAGCAAGACATCCACGATCACCTCCCAGTCATCCTCCATACGCGCTTTGGATTCGATTCTCTGAATGTTTTTAAGCGCTTCCTCATCGTCCTTGTTTTCAGCCAGGTAGGCAAACCACCCTTCCAGATTCTCTGGATCTTCGGGTTTTTCCGCAGGAGCCGCTTCTTCTTCCGGCTCTTCTGCAGTCGAATCTCTTTTCGCCGGGGGCGTGGCTTCCATGTATGCGATGGTTCCTTCGAAAACCTTGACGATATCTCCAAGTTGATCCCAAATCGCCTCCAGGTTTTCCTTGTCGGTCATTTTGTCTTCAAGAAAGGCCATCTGTTCCTTCAAGGATTCTAGGATGTCTTTGTGCTCCTGCGCCTTTTCCATGTGCAATCTCCGGTTTTGAGTCATGCCGATTCAAGACTCTTGATTTGAAGTGTCCCTGCAATTCGGGACGAATTTTCGACCGATGAATCCCAAATTTTTGACATCTTATAATACTTGCCGAACGAAATATCAAACTTTCTTCTCCAAAATCTGCATTTTCCCGCGAAAATGTCGTTGTTTTCAATAGCAGACCGCCATTTTTGCCCGGCAGTCAGGCATTCTCCCGTTGGCCGCATTTTCTCGGTTGTCACAACTTGAGCATCTGAAGATCGCTACGTTGATGCAGGGGGTGTATTTTCCAAGGATGCATGTCACGGCTGTTTGCGGATTCTGCAGGCTGAGTGGAGGGGCTTGAAATTTGTTTCCGGCACGTTGTGTTCTCGACAACGGGTTCCAATATCTGGTATAAGCATTTGAGAAAAATTTTGAATTATAGAAAAGGATGCACATGAAAGATCTCAGTAAAAAAGAGAGACTTCAGCTAATGAGATTTGTCTGTTCTTTTGCCTGGGCGGATTTTGAGGTGCAGCCGGAGGAACGGGAATACGTGAAGGGGTTGGTACGCAAGCTGCATTTGTCCGACGATGAACGGGAGCAGGTTTGGAAATGGCTTGAGGTTCCGCCGCTGCCCGACGATGTGGATCCGACCGAGATCCCAAGAAAACATCGTGAACTCTTTCTGGACGCGGTCAACGAAGTCGTGATGGCGGACGGGGTGCTTGCGCCCGAAGAGAGAGAAAACCTGAAGTTGTTTAAAGAGCTTCTTGGCTGAAGATCCCGTCATTGGTATTTAGATGAGCGCATGCAATTCGGATGAGTGCCTTGTCAACAGTCTCGTCCAAGAAATCGGAAACGGCAAGGTGTCGACGAGCCGGGCAGATCTGCTTTTTTATTCCCGCGATCAGCGACCTCGTAGTTTGTTAAGTTTGCGCAAGGGTGAAAGGGTGGCTGTACCTCCGGTAGCGGTGGTGTGGCCGGAATCAACCGAAGATGTGGTCGGCTTGATGAAATGGGCGGGCGAAAACGGAGTCGGTCTTGTACCATACGGCGGCGGAAGTGGATATGTCGGTCGAAGTGTTTCTGAACGCGGAAGCGTCGTTGTGGACACAAAGAGAATGGCCGAGGTCGAGTGGATCAGCGGAGATGACAATCTTGTTAGGGCCCAGGCGGGCATACTGGTTTTTCACCTTGAAGAGAAACTGAATAGGTGTGGATTGACCCTGGGAAAAAGGTTTTCGCCATTGAATGGGGTGACCTTGGGTGGTTGGTTGGCCTCGGGATCCTCGGGTTATGGAGAATCAGGATACGGGGGTATCGATGACTTGGCGGTGTCTCTTCAAATTGTGCTTCCTTCCGGCCTTATAGTGGAAACCAATCCCGCGCCGGGATCTTCGGCCGGGCCATGCTGGACTCGGTTTTTTTCCGGATCTTCGGGGGAGTACGGGATCATCACTGCAGCGGTGTTGAAAGCGCACCGGTTGTCTGAAAAAGAAATCTGGCGGGCTTATTCATTGCCGAACTTGGAAACAGGGTGCGGCGTGCTTAGGAGATTGATGCGCCAGGGATTGAAGCCCTCTTTCGTGCGGCTCTATGATGAAAAAGACTTTTTGAAAATGAAGATGGCCGTGGGCCTGGCCGGTGAAGCGAAGTTTTCGAGTATTTTTGCTGCGAGGTCTGGAGCACGGAGAGGAGGTTTTTTCGCCGGTTTGCGTGGAGTCGAGAATCTCCGCTCGTGGCTCGACGGAAAGGCCCTGAAGTTGGCTGCTGCCAGACCCGGGGTTTTCGATAAGATCTCGGAAAGGTTGCCGGGCCGGTATTCGGGTGGAGGGTTTATTCTGTCAGTTGTGGTGGAGGGAAACACCGAAATCGCGGAAGCAGAATTCCAAAGGTGCAATCGGGATATTCAAGGCGCCGGGGGTGTGGACCTGGGAGAGACACCTGCTTTGTTCTGGAAAAACAACCTGCCATTGTTTCCTTTTTGTATGGGCAGGGCTTTTTCAGAGA
>SLPX01000390.1 GCA_007131745.1 Myxococcales bacterium | reverse complement strand
GGCAGGATTCCCGCAGAGGTCATCGGGAAGTTTACATGTACACCATTTCCACCGGGATCGAGGAGTGTCTTACACCCGA
This sequence comes from Myxococcales bacterium, assembly GCA_007131745.1. The sequence goes on along the minus strand of SLPX01000390.1, from coordinate 2,849 downwards.
TGAATGGGAGCAGGCCTGGCCTCATCTCAGAAACGGGATCATCTTGTGGGCCGATTACTCCACCACCCAGGAGTGGGGCGAGGGGGGAGCGAGCCAGGTCTTCATTTATGATGTCCACACCGGCGCGGGGAGGCAGTTGACCCACCAAAACGACCGGATGTGGATGCCCCGATTCGTAGACTCGGGCTGGGCCGTGTACGCGTGGAGAATAATCGGGCACAGAAAAAAGATTCATGCACACGACCTCGTGGCGGACGGGATCCTCACCCCCGAAGGCCGGGTGATACCGTAGAAAAGTTGAAAACCCGCCTGTCAACAGCGATCAATTCGTCATTCCAGGCTGTTTTGGAGACCGGAGATAGAGAGCGTCAGTTCTAAGCGCGTAGCAAGATCACCCTCACTCCGTCGTGTTCGATTTCTTCCACTTCGCCCCTTTTTTCCCACTCCAGCTCAGAGCCGGGGTCGAAGATAACCAAGTAGCCGGTGTCACGACCAAGCTTCTTCGCGTATTTTGAAACTTGCTTGAGCCCGTCGGGTAAGGTGTATGATGTGCGCTGCAACTTGATCTCGATTACATCCTCCCGTGCCCCGTACTTCAAGAACAGGTCCGCGCGCATCGTTCCCAGAGCGAACTCGCGCTCAATCACCCCGCCCGCGTTCACGATTCTTTGCAAAAACGCCATGAACACCAAATGTGGCGCTGCCTCCTGGAACTTCATTCCCTTCAGCAAAACTTCCCCGTGGCGCCGCCAGAACTCTATGAACCCGTTTATGAGCTTTTTCATGTCCAGGGTTCCGTCTTTCGCGACATACCACGCTGGTTCTTCGTCAATGGACGTCTGCAACATGTAGGTCAAAACCCGTGGGATTATCTCGGCATAGATTGGGTTCGCTATTTGCCGCTTTCCATCCCGCACGGCCACGAGGCCCAGGTCGAGGGTGTATGAAAACGCATCGTCGTAAACCTCGCCCCCCGCGGTTTCTCCGATCAGGATGGGTTCGATGACCGACTTGACCCTCTTGTCTCGCAGCTTGTCGACCAAACTGTCCAGGTGCGTGTCCCGCCGCTCGATGAGAATCTCCTTTGCCTGGAGTACGTGCTCCCTCGTCACCGGCTGGGTTCTGTCCTTCACCAGGGCGGCGTAGTGAGTGGTGAGCTGGTTTGCCAAGGCGTTTACCAGCCAGGGTTGTCCTTGCGTGAGGTGGAATATCTCGGCTTGAGCGTCTTTTTCGAAAATCTGGCCGGTTTCTTCGGTGTGCTGCTCGAGTAGCTCCGACACTTCTTCGGCAGTAAAACACCGCAGGGTGAGGGATTCGTCTTTGATGTTGAACGGACTCGATGTGCCCAGGCTGTTTGAGTCGTCCCTTACCTTTATCCTGTAATCCCGAACGTCTCTCATGCCCACCAGGCAGAGGCTTTGTGGAAAAGGCGCGGGCCGGGAGGTGTATCCATCTCTGAGTTGACGAAGAACCGAGATGAGCACCTCGCCGGGAAGGGCGTCCGCCTCGTCGAGGAGCAGGACAAGGGGACGAGGAATTCCGGCTGCCCAGGCCGAAAAGAAAGAACGCAAAGCTATGTCGGGATCCCCTGCAAAGCTATCCCGGGATGGAGGCAGGCAATCCTCCGGAAGCTGTATTTTTGTTTCTTCTTCCAACCTTTTCAGCATCTGCGGGATCATTTCTTTCACACTCGGCCGGGTGAAGCTCTCAAGGGACGCGGTGACCGCCGCATACTTCCCCTCGGCGGTAAGTTTTCGGGAAAGCGAGCGGATCAGGGTGGTCTTTCCGGTTTGGCGGGGCGCATGGATGATAAAAAACGCTTCTTTATCAATAAGCTCCCGTATCTGTCCCAATCTGCGATCAGGAGGGATCATGTAATGTTTCTCCGGCAAACACGGCCCGGCGATATTAAAAAATTTTTTCATTTCGTTCTCCGAACTATCTGCTCCGCGCTTCCATCAAAAAGACCACACGTTCTCGTGCATACTACCGCCCGGACCCAGGGGAAACAAGAAGGATGAAATTATTCTAATTCTCCAAAACCGTTATGGTGGCTCTCGGCAATTCTCCCCAACCCTCTACCGCTTTTTCGTCTTCCGGCGTGTACCTGATTTCCCAATCTCCGGGAAAACGCAAGCCTTCCACAACGCAGTACGCCCTTTTTCCCGACAGTAGACCAATTCCAGGGCATGGGTCGTATCCCCAGGATATCACAGGATGCAAAAACACAGTTCTGGATGAAGAGTCCAACCATACAGTGCATTGTACAGCGCTACCACAATTACCTGTCTCATTTTGGGAAGCACAACCAGAAAAGGTTTGTTTTTTTTATTTCAGCGGGAGCGTCAATCGAATCAGCGTGAAACAATCTGGAAGGTTTCCAATAGTTGACAACTACGCGCAACCAAGCCGGCCCGGTATCATCAACCCAATAAAAAGAACCATTATCATGGAATGTCCCAATCTTGGTTTGTATTTTTTTTACACATTGCCGCCTCCCGAATTCCAAAAGGTTTTCCCTTTATATACAGTCGAAACCGTCACATCACTCACGGCGCCGCCGGTATGAGCGGAAAGGGGCATATGCGGTTATCTTCCAAAATGTTGAGTACATTCAGAAACCTGGACTCCTCCACGAATCCTTCGCCGGGCATTTCGCAGGCGTTTCTCAAAATGCGATCCTTGAGTGCCATGGGCTGCACCTAAGCGCGGAGCAAGACCACCTTCACGCCGTCGTGTTCGATTTCTTCCACTTCGCCTCGTTTTTCCCACTCCAGCTCAGAGCCGGGATCGAAGATAACCAAATAACCGGTGTCACGGCCCAGCTTCTTCGCGTATTTTGAAACCTG